>VBKX01000494.1 GCA_005879435.1 Deltaproteobacteria bacterium | reverse complement strand
TCAAAGACACTTCGGTCAGCCGTTTCACCCCGAAATCTTCCACAGTGAACGACGCTACGACGGAACCGTAAACGATCGCCCGGCGCAAGCCTCCTTGGCTTTGGTCACCGGAACGCGCCAGGTGGCCCATGAAACCGCCGGCGAAAGAATCGCCCGCCCCGGTGGGATCGAACACTTCCTCCAGTGGATAGGCCGGCGTGGCAAAGACCGAGGAATCCGAAAATTGCAGCACGCCGTACTCGCCGCGCTTGATCAGGACCATCTTCGGCCCCATCTTGAGGATCGCGCGCGCCGCCTTGACGATGTTGTCGTAGCCGCTGAGCAGCCGCGCCTCCGAATCATTGACGACCAGAATTCCGATGCGGTTAAATACTTTCTTTAACTCTTCCTGGCTCTCGCGCATACAGTGATCCATGGTGTCGCAAACCACCAGCTTCACGCGATTGAGCTGGTGCAGCACTTCCATTTGCATTGCCGGATCGATATTACCGAGAAAGACGTATTCGGCGTCGCGGTAGCGTTGCGGCAGCCTCGGCTTGAACCCGGCCAAGACATTTAGATGGAGCTCGAGGGTATCGCGCAGATTGATATCTTCGTGATAGCGGCCGCGCCAGTGAAACGTGTCCCCTTTCTCGCGCTGAATCCCTTCGATGTCGATGTTGCGTCGGTTGAAGAGGTCAATATAGTCTTGCGGAAAATCTTGGCCGATCACGCCGACGATGCGCACCGGCGCGAAAAGGCTCGCGCCCAGCGCGAAATAGGACGCCGACCCCCCTAAGATACGCTCGGCCGAACCAAAAGGCGTTTCGATCGAATCGAATGCAACCGTTCCAACGACGAGAACACTCATAAATATTTTCCGATGATGGGCCGCAATTCGGCGCGGACTTTCTTTGGAATACGCGCGCGTTCGGTAATGATAGCATTCTTTAACGCCGACGCACAGGCGCAGGAGCGCGCCGCGGTCAGTTTCGCGACAGCGAACCGGATCGTTCGCTGCGCCAGGTCCACGTTGTGTTTCAGCACGGTGAGCACATGCTCGATCTCGACATCACCGGCGTCCTGATTCCAACAATCGTAATCGGTCGCCAAGGCGAGAGTGCCAAAACAGATTTCCGCCTCGCGCGCCAGTTTGGCCTCCTGGAGATTGGTCATGCCGATCACGTCCGCATTCCAACTTCGATACAGCTGCGACTCCGCGCGGGTCGTAAACTGCGGCCCCTCCATGCAAAGATAAGTGCCGCCGGCGTGGACTTCCGCTCCTTCGGCAGTCGCGGCATCGATGAGAATACCCGACAGGTCTTTGCAGAAGGGATCCGCTAGGCTCACGTGCGCCACCAGTCCATGACCAAAAAAAGTGCTCGGCCGCTGCGTCGTGCGGTCAATGAATTGATCAGGAACGACCACATGCCCGGGGGCGATTTCCTGGCGCAAGCTGCCCACCGCGCTGATCGAAATGATTCGTTCGACGCCGAGTTTCTTAAGCGCATAGATATTCGCGCGAAAATTGATTTCAGTCGGCAGCCAGCGATGTCCCCTGCCGTGGCGCGGTAAAAATACCAGTTCGACATTGCCCAGCCGGCCGCGAATCAGTCGATCCGAGGGTTTGCCGAAGGGTGTTTTTACCGCTACTTCCCGCACCCGCTCGATTTCGGGCATCTGGTAGAGCCCGCTGCCGCCGATGACGCCTATGGTGGGTGAGGCCATCTCAGATCAACTTACCGCGGCGGAAATCGGAATTGCCGGCGCGCGCTCGTGTTCCTCGCCCTGAAGCTGTCCGCACGCGGCTTGAATATCGTCGCCCCGCGGCCGGCGCACGTTAACCTGCACACCGGCATCGTACAGGACCTTTTGAAAGCGCGTGACCTCCGCGTCCGTCGGTCTGAAATAGGCGGTACCGGGATGAGGATTGAAAGGAATGACGTTGACTTTGCTGCGAATCCCCTGGAGAAGCTTGGCAAGCTGGCGCGCGTGTTGCTCGGAGTCATTGACAGCGCGCAGCAAAACGTACTCGAACGTGATGCGCTTGCGTCGTGGAATCGGCAGCGCCCGGCAGCAATCGAGCAGTTGGGATAGCGAATATTTGCGATTGACCGGCATCAGCTTGCCGCGCAGTTCATCGCTTGGAGCGTGCAGTGAAATCGCCAAATTGACCCGTGTCTCTGCCATGAGTTTTTGGATTTGCGGCACCAGCCCAACGGTGGACACCGTGATTCGGCGCGGCGATATGCCGACGCCCCACTCGCCATCAGTCATGATTTGCAGCGCGCTCAAAGTCTGGTCGTAGTTGGCCAGCGGTTCGCCCATTCCCATAAGAACGACATGGGTGATGCGCCGGTCAGCGTTAAGCGTACGACTGGCTTCGAGTACCTGATCGACGATCTCGCTGGCCATTAGGTTTCTTGTAAGACCCAAAACCGCCGTGGCGCAAAACGCGCAGCCGAAACCGCAACCGGCCTGAGTCGAGACACAGAGCGTTAACCGCCTGCTCTCCGGGATCAACACGCTTTCGATGCTGGCGCCGCCAGCGAGACCGAAAAGAAACTTCACCGTGCCGTCGCGCGACTCGGCGCGCCGCAGCGCTTGCAAGCGTCCGATTGTGAAATTTTCGTCCAACTCCTCGCGCAGCCCGCGCGAAAGATTCGACATCTCGGCAAATAAAATCGCCCGCTTCTGAAACAGCCATTGCCGGATTTGCTTGGCACGATAGATCGGATGGCCGTGCTCCGTCAGAAACACTGCTAATTCCTTGAAGCTCAAGTCTTTAATGTTGGGCTTCGCGTTCAAATTGCGCTCGCAGAAGACGACGGTAGTGGTGACCCTGTGTGGTCTTGCGGATCGGAACGAATACGCGGCCTGCTAAAAAATCTCGTCGGGCCTAAAAAAGAAAGCGATCTCGCTGCCCGCCGTCTCCGGCCCGTCCGAGCCGTGGACTGCGTTCTGCTCGACGTCTTTACCGCAATCTTTGCGAATCGTTCCGGGCGCGGCCTTCGCTGGATCGGTCGCGCCCATGATCTCGCGATTCTTCATGATCGCGTTTTCACCTTGGAGCACCGAAACGAAAATCGGCCCGGAAGACATGTAAGCGCATAGACTGGCGAAAAACGGCCGCTCCTTGTGCACGGCATAAAATGCCTGCGCCCGCTCGGGCGTCAGTCTGAGCAGCTTTCCCGCGGCGACTCTCAACCCGGCGGCCTCGAAGCGGCCCAGGATTTCACCGATGAGATTCCTGCTCACCGCATCGGGTTTGATGATCGATAATGTTTTTTCGACGCTCATTACTTTGCTAACGCCTCCTGCATGGTCCCACCGATGGTCGCGGGCGACGACGCCATGTGAATCCCGGCCGCATTCATTGCTGCGATTTTCTCTTTGGCGGTGCCTTTGCCGCCGGAAATAATTGCGCCAGCGTGACCCATACGTTTTCCCGCCGGCGCCGTTTGGCCGGCGATGAAGCCGACCACGGGCTTTTTCATGTTAGATTTAATCCATGCGGCAGCTTCTTCCTCAGCGCTGCCGCCGATCTCGCCGATCATGACCACCGCGCTGGTTTTCGGGTCTTGATGGAATAATTTCAACACATCGATAAATTCAAATCCATGCACCGGATCGCCGCCGATACCGACACAAGTCGATTGCCCCAAACCCAGTCGAGTCAGCTGATCCACCGCCTCGTAAGTCAACGTGCCGCTGCGCGACACCACGCCGATGGTTCCGGCCAAATGAATATGTCCCGGCATAATGCCGATCTTGCACTCGCCCGGTGTAATCGTTCCCGGGCAGTTGGGTCCGAGCAACTGCGAGCGGCGTCCCTCAAGATAGCGCTTCACCTTGACCATATCGCGCACCGGCACGCCTTCAGTGATGCAGATGATTAAAGGGATGGCCGCGTCGACCGCCTCGAGAATTGCATCGGCGGCGAACGGCGGCGGCACATAAATCACAGTGGCGTTGGCCCCGGTTTCGCGCACCGCGCGCTCCACCGTGTCGAAGATCGGGATCCCGTCGAACGCCGTGCCGCCTTTCCCCGGCGTCACACCGGCCACCATTTGCGTCCCGTACTCCTTGCATGCCTTGGTGTGAAACTGCCCCGTCGCGCCGGTGATGCCTTGGGTCAGGACTCGCGTACTCTTGTTAACCAAGATTGACATCTGTCGTTACAACAAATTTCAAATTAAACGTTAAAAATTAGAAAGCTCCGATTTACTAACTTTTAATTTTCATTTTTAATTCGTTTTAACCGCTTTCACGATCTTTTCCGCAGCATCCGCCATTGTTTCCGCCGATATAATCGCCAGGCCCGAGTCCGCCAGAATCTTCTTGCCGATTTCGACGTTAGTGCCTTCCATCCGAACCACCAGGGGCACGCGCACATTCAGCTCCCGTGCCGCGTCGACGACTCCTTGAGCCAACACATCGCAGCGCATGATGCCGCCGAATATGTTGATCAGCACGCCGCGCACTCGTGCATCGGCGAGCAGAATCCTGAACGCCTGCGCGACCTTTTCTTTGTTGGCGCCGCCGCCGACGTCGAGAAAATTAGCCGGCTCGCCGCCGCAGAGCTTGATGATATCCATGGTCGCCATCGCCAAGCCCGCGCCGTTGACCATACAGGCGATGTTGCCGTCCAACGAAATATATGAGAGATCGTATTTGCTTGCCTCGACTTCACGCGGGTCTTCTTCATCCAAGTCGCGTAGCGCGACAATTTCCTTCTGCCGAAAGAAGGCGTTGCTGTCGAAATTCATCTTGGCGTCGAGCGCCATCACCTGGCCTTCTTTCGTGACGATCAGTGGATTGAATTCGGCGAGTGACGCCTCGCATTCATCGAAGGCGCGATAAAGCCCTTGCATGACGCCGACCATGTTTCCGGTCAATGCAGGCGGGATGCCTAACGCGAATGCCAAACGGCGGCATTGAAAAGCAGCCAGGCCGATCACCGGATCGACGGTTTCTTTCAAAATCTTTTCTGGATGGTTAGCGGCCACTTCCTCGATCTCGACGCCGCCTTCCGACGAACAAATCACGGTTACGCGCGATT
>VBKX01000491.1 GCA_005879435.1 Deltaproteobacteria bacterium | reverse complement strand
GGCGCGGCCAAGGGGTGCGCCTCAACCAAGTGTACGGCGGTTCTCGATCGGCGGTGGTGACGACTTCTTCGGCGTTTCGGACAGGGACGTTGAACGCGCTAGATGTGCGGCGCATGACGGACATTCAATTGACCGAGGCCGAGCGCCGAGCGGTCAGAGACCAGCTGATGGAGCAATTCGCCAAGGAACTCCATCAGAGAGTTATGGAAATGTTTTAGGCCGTAGCGGAAATTTGTCTCGAGAGAAAAAACTGGCCGTGGCCACCCAGGGTGGGATTTAGCTGGATGCGGTTGGACGTTGCGCCGAGCGCGAGAGGCGAGACAGCCAGCGCGATGCAGTATTCCCCTTGATAATGCCTTTGCTGACGGCCTTGCCGAGAGCTCGGTTGACGGCGCGGAGCTGTGTTGATTTTGTCTCGATGTTGCGCGCCCGTTTATTTAGGCTTTGACGGTGTCTTTTGATTGCTGACGGGTGAATGGCCAACGGTTTCCTCCAAGTATTGAGCTAGCGGACTTTTTACCATCGACACTGTAAGGAGTCAACGCGGGTTCGCGCCGATTTCCATCGCTGCACGATATCAATGGAATAGATTCTGCCTCGATATCGTCGATCTGCGATTGCAGGTTGTCACTGGCCATAACTCTGTACCGCCGCGAGGGCAAAATAGTTCGAGCGGGACAAGCGATGTTGCGTGGTTTTTCGATGACGGCCCTGCGGCGGACACCCGTTGATTCGACGGCACAACATAGCGAGATCGGGGCGCACTCAAGAAATTCATAATTCGACGCTTAATCTTCCGCTCTGTATTTTTAAGTTCGTTTCCAAGTCATGGTAATTGAACGTTTTGATTCGCTTGGAATTTGGGCAATTCGCTAAGCTCCGCGACTTTTAGCCTCCCGCGCCAAGGTTCACTGCGGTTATCAACAAGTTATTAACATTTGATGTGAGTTATTTGCTCTATCCGCCGACTTCGCGACAGTGTGCAGAGAAAAGCATTTCCTAAAAAATTGTGTCCGCTCCAGCGATCACGATGCGGAGTGTGCCGAGAAATGTTGTTCCGGCCAATGCATTGACGGCGAAGTTGAGAGTCGGATCATTGCTGGGCGATGAAAAAGATCTTACGTAATGAGTTGACTTGTCGATCACGTCATGAACAAATCTATTAGACAATCCGCCGTGGCGAGAAAATCATAATCGTCTTCGTCCGACCCATTGGAGAATATCCGACCGCCGGCCAGCAGGGCGAATACCTCTTTACGGAGCCAACGCTCAAGTGCCTAACATGCTTGAATCTTTAAATGACATGTGCGATACAAAATGCTTAATAGATGAAGATCTGAACACGTGTGACGGGAAAGGAGGTGAACTAAGGATGGGAAAAAAATTCGTATTGTTGTCAGCAGTCACCCTCTTCGCTTTTACTTTAACGTTTGTGGGCTGCGGTAAGAAGGAGGAACCAGCTCCACCTCCACCTCCGCCGGCCCCAGCAGCGCCAGCACCAGAACCAGCGGCGCCGCCAGCGGGTGATCAAAAAGCGGCTGAACCTATGAAGGATGCAGCACCGGCTCCTGATAAGGCGCCTGAGAAAAAAGACGACGCGAAAACCAAGTAAGGTTTAGCTAACCTTCGTTGCGGTTTTCGGCAACCGAAAAAGGGGAAGGGATTGAAACCTTCCCCTTTTTTGCAATTTCGGTCTGTGTAGCGGTCTTGGCGAGCGATTCTCATATGACACTCACGGAGCACCTGGAGGAGCTCCGCTGGAGTTTGCTTAAGTCGGTTCTGGCCGTCGTTCTTGCTTCGGGAATCAGTTATTTTTTTTCCGACTCGATTTTTAGTTTTGTCGTCGCCCCGCTTCGGCAAAATCTGCAACCGGGCCAGAATCTGATCGGCACCAGCGTCACCGAAGCTTTTTTTGTTGAAATCAAGGTGGCTTTAGGCGCGGGGATTCTGTTTTCTTGCCCGTTAATCTTCTAACAGATCTGGCGCTTCGTCGCTCCGGGCCTCACGGGCAGGGAAAAATCATGGGTCATCCCTTTTGTTTTGTGCGCCACCGGCTTCTTTGTCGGCGGAGCGTTCTTTTGTTATAGATTCGTTCTCCCGGTGGCATTCAAATACTTTATCGAACAGTACGAAACCATGGGTGTGAACCCCGCTATACGGATCGGCGATTATTTTACTTTTTTCTTTCGAATGGTTTTAGCTTTTGGCGTGACCTTTGAGTTGCCGGTTTTTACTTTTTTTCTAGTCCGGATCGGCCTCTGGGATTACCGCTTCATGCTCAGATCGTTTCGCTACGCGATCGTAGGGATTTTTATTATTGCCGCGATATTGACGCCGACTCCCGACGTGATAAACCAAACTCTTTTGGCCGGTCCGATGCTGCTTCTGTATATCCTGAGCATCGGGGTGGCCTATGTGTGGCGCAAGAAAGAATGAATTTACGACCTGAATCAGGGATGAGGA
>VBKX01000490.1 GCA_005879435.1 Deltaproteobacteria bacterium | reverse complement strand
CGGCGACGATCGACGTTATTTCAAACGGCCGGCTGACGCTTGGCATCGGTATCGGCGTGCGCGAAAACGATTACCTCGCCACCGGTCTCGACTTTCACCGGCGCGGCCG
The DNA here is from genome assembly GCA_005879435.1 of Deltaproteobacteria bacterium. GTDB lineage: Bacteria > Desulfobacterota > Binatia > UBA9968 > UBA9968 > DP-20. Next base: position 5,332 of record VBKX01000490.1, on the reverse strand, counting down.
ACGGATCGAAGAGCAGCTGCCGCTCTTGCGCCGGCTCTGGGCGGGTGAACCGTTGTCAAATGAAGTGGGGCCCATCGGCCCGCAATCGCCCCGCCCCGGTGGGCCGGAGTTACTGATCGGCGGTTACGTGCCGGCGATCGTGCAGCGCATTGCCAAATGGGGCGACGGCTACATGGCGCCAGGCGGCGGCGAAACCCCAAGCCATGCTCAAGATGTGGCAACAGATCCTCCAAGCATGGCAAGCCAACGGGCGCAAAGGCCAGCCGCGCTGGGTCGGCGCCAGCTACTTCGCCCTGGGACCGAACGCGCTCGATCACGCCACGCGCTATATCAATCACAACTATGGCTACAATCCGGAGCTCGCGGCAAAACGATTGAGTACGTTACCGGCCTCGCGAGAGGCGGTGGAGGAATCGATCAAGCGCCAAGCCGACATGGGTGTGGACGAATTCATATTGCGTCCGTGCGCGGAGGATTTGGATCAGATGGAGCGTTTGGCGGAAGTCGCGGCGAGATTCAGCTAAGCACGCCCGACCATGCGTTCGCCTATTTTTTACCGAGCCCCTCGATGAAGCCGCTTTCTTCGAGGCGCCGCGCAAACGACGGGTCGAAGATCGCCACCGGATCGGTTTGCTTCGCCTGCGGATATTGCAGCGACAGGATGTCCAAACCGCTTTTGATGACTTGTAACGACGGGATCGGACTCTGCTCCATTTCACCGACCGTAAGCTGATAGGTCTCTCGGAGAATCTCGTCACTGCCGCCGCGCAGATTCTTCTTCATGACCGCAAGGCTCTTGTCCCTTTGCGTTTTAAAAATATACAGACCCTCGATCAGGGTTTTCAAAAACCGCTCGATGAGATCGGGATTTTTGCTGGCGGTCTGTCGGAGCGTCGTCACCGTGTTCGAAGGATAGGTGATGCCCAGTTTCTCGTAGTTCACCAGCTCGCGGAAACCCAGTTTCTTGGCGGCCAAGTTGAGCGGCATGTTGAGCGGCGCGGCGTCGACGATGCCGCGTTCCAAGGATTGCAAGCCGAGCGCCGGTTCGCCCACGACTAAAAGCTTTACGTCACGGTCTGGAACCAGCCCCAGCTTTGCGCGCAGCACATATCTGAGCACCGAATCGGAGATCGACCCCGCGCGGCCTGATAAAGCTGGCGACGATGACCTGATCCTTGGCACCGAGAATATGCGACGTCAGCGCACCGCTGCCAGTGGCAATCACGATGGGAACGTCGCCGCTGACGAGGAGCTGTTGCGGGCGCATCCGGCCGGCGTAGACGGCCTTGAGATCGAGGCCGTATTTTTTTCCGAGACCATCCTCCACCGCGATCCACATCGGAACGTAGTGGCCCGAGAACGATGCGTAACCGACGGTCAAACTTTCGAGTTGGACGGCCGCGAGCGACCACGCCGTGGCTGCAACCCAGAACCCGAGCGACCCGGTCAGGATCAGGAACTTCTTGCTCGTCATCACGGCCTCCTGAAGTGAGAGCCGCGCCTCCACAGGCGACCCGTACTACGCTACCGGCGTTACATACCGCTTGAACATTCTCAGCGCCACTTCCGGGTGACGCTCCGATAGAACTCCGACGGCGTAGAGCAGATACGAAGAATCGAGAAATATCCCCGGGTTTCTCGGCCGCAACGCCTGCACACGATCGTCCGTCGCCGCGGCCTGCGTAAGAATATAGGCGGCAAAAGAATTGTGAATGAAGACGCCGCCCGTGCCGATCAGCGTGTGCGTGTCGCGCATGTCTTTGCCGTAATGGACCCAGGCTTCCCCTTCGCGCGCAACAACTCTTTCCCGTCGGCCGACGTGGCGCGCGACGGCCAGATCGACCGCGGCGCGTGCGAGCACTGCGTCCGCGGCAAAGTGCCACTGGGCTTGCGGCACCGTGCCCGTTTTCTGGCTGATCTGCTCGATATAATCCCGCAGCGTATCTGCCGATACTGAATATTCCGAAAAATCGCGGCATAAATCTTCGGCAAGCTTGTCCAGGCCGACGCGATTGAGAATAGTCGCCGCATTGAAGCGAATCCCCAGATCGCCTTCAACGGTCCGCTTGGCGTAAGATTCGGCCAGGCCCTGGGAAATCACATTTTCTCCCGCCGGATAACCGAAACCGATCGAGTGGACATCCGTCGTCGCGCCGCCGACGTCGACGACGAGCATGTCGCCCCAACCGCTTTCCTCACCAGTCCCGTCCGCACCCAGCCGGAGACCTTCGAGCACCGCCATTGGAGTCGGCAAAACCACGTCGACAAACTCTTTGACCTGATCGAGACCTTTGGCGCGAGTAATGCGCTGCATGAACAATTGGCGGATCTCTTCGCGCGCCGATTCCACTTCGAGAGTTCCCATCTTCGGCATCACGTTGTCGACTCGCCGGACCTCTTTGCCGCGTTCTTGCAATATTTGTGAAACCTCTTGCGCCGCCGCTTGATTGCCGGCGACGACGATCGGCATCGCGAGCGCCGAGTGCGCCAGCATGCGGGCATTATGCAGGATGGTCTCGGTGTCACCGCCGTTGACGCCTCCGGTGAGCAGGATCATGTCGGGGCGCAGGCTTTCGATCCCGCCAAGTCTTTCCGCCGAGAGCTTAAACGCCGTCGAGCCGACGATTTTCGCCCCCGCGCCGAGCGCGGATTGATTGGCAGCTTCAACGGTCAAGCCCGGCACGTTGCCGACGACGGCGATGCGCAGGCCGCCGGCGGCGCTGCTGCTCGCCAACACCGTCTTTCCCTCGAGACTCGATAAATCCTGCGGAGATCGCGGAAATAACGGCAAACGCTGGTGCAGTTCGCTGAGCGCCTGCAGCAAGCCTTCGCGAACGTCGGTAAGCACCGTCGAAGGCGCTTGGCTCCGGCCCATCAGCCGGGCGGTGTCGAGATCGATGGCGGTGACTTTGGTAAAGGTGCTGCCGAAATCGATGAGGATAGCGAGGGAAGTCATACTCAGGTGTCAGTTGTCAGCGCCCGCGCTCCTCCGTTTGATTTTCCGGAAACCGATCTCTGAGAACTGACCCCTGATCACTGGCAACTACTATTTCACCGACGCGATCGTTCGATACAGATCCATCAAACGCTTATCGCGCAGTGTGCTTTCTATATCCCGGTTAAGATCCTCGCCGCGGATCAAGCCGACTTCGAGTCCGATTTTCTCGGCTTCCTTCAAGAACTGTTCGTCTTTGGTCATCGTCGCGAACGCGTCGCGCAGCTCTTTCACTCGATCCGGCGGAACTCCGGGCGGTAGCGCGAGCGATCGGCCGATATTTTGCGCGGCCTTGAGCGCGCTCAGCAAACCTTTGGTTCCAGCGGGCGCGATCTCTTCTATGCTCGGCACATTGGGCAAGCGGTGATCGCGGGTTGTTCGCGACGTCACCAGCGGCTTGATATAGCCGCTCTTGAGCCACTCCCGCTTGGTCGCCATCAACGACCCGGTGCCCTGGGAGCGGCCGTCGAGGGCACCGCGCTCGATGTCCAAGAGAATTTCCGGTGTGCCCGGATAACCGGGGATCACGTGAAAATCGAGACCGAGGATCTGCTCCGCCACCTTCACGACGAAACTACTGGTATGGTCCAGGGACTGCGCGCCCATGCGCGGCTGCTTGCCTTCTCTATTGGCTTTTTTGATCAGCTCCAAGCTCGTATAAGGCGTCGACGACTTGACGTAGATAACTTGCGCTTCGTCGAGCGCCTGCCCGACATAGATAATTTTTTGCAGATCGAACTTGATCGCGTCATTGCCGCCCGCCACCGCGAAAATAGCGCCGGTGTTGATATTGCTCATTGTCAAACCATCCGGTTTGCGCAAATTGTAAAGCTCATTGATGGCGATCATGCCGCCCGCGCCCGGCTTGTTTACGACGAGAATCGTGGGTTTGCCCGGTATATACCTTTCCAGATGGCGCGCCAGGAGCCGCACGGTTTGATCCGTCCCTCCCCCCGGCGAGGAACCGGCGAGCATCGTAATCGTCTTGCCGGAATAAAACCCCTTGGAGGACTGCGCGCGGAGCGGCGCTGCTGATGCTGTTACGAGAATGAATACCAACAGAATTTTACTAAACCGGTGCAAAAATTTAATGCGCTTCACTTAGATTGGGACTCCTCTATAGAACTTGTTCCGCCAGCACCTACCTCGAGAAACATCAATCACCGGGCGATTGCTGGGCCGGAACGTTTTGAACGACTTGAACGTGTTGAACTTTTGAACAGCGCGCAGTAAAACTGCGCGCTAATACCCCCAGCGTTTCTCGACTTGACTTTGAACGCTTCGTCGACCAAATCCTGCGCCGCGACTTCCTTAATCGGCGGGACTTCATAATTGAGCTCGCCGAGCCGCTCTTCTTCCTTGAGCATGTCTTCGAAACCGGTCGCCCGGCCGTTCAATGGAAACGGCATGGCTTCGAGATCGCGCGGGCTTCTCAGATGCGTCACCACGCGCTCTTCCGGATCCGGACTCTTGAGCCGCAGGCGCTTTTCCAGATTGTTCACATATTCGAAGTTCTTCGGCATGTCGCGGATAAACCAATAACTGCGGATCATGCCCCGAAGAAAACTCTTCACCAGGTCGGGCCGCTCTTCCAGGATACGTCCGGTGGCGGCAATGATGCGCTCGGGACGCCCGTCCGGATACTGATCGGCGGGGGAAACCAACGCATTGCAACCTTCCTTTTTGAGATCTTCGGCGTGCCAAGGCGACACCGGAGCGCATTCAACTTTGCCGCTGCGGATCGCATCCACGTGAAACCTGCCGTTGACACCGAGCCTCACCCACTCGATGTCGCGGTCGAGATCCAAACCGGCCTTCTTGAGTTGTATCTGGATCGCCCAATGGCGAATGCTGTTGAAATCGCTGATGCCGACCCGCTTGCCTTTCAGTTCTTGCAGCGTCTTGATATGCGGCGGCGCCATCCAGACATTGGTATGCTGATTGCGCCAACCACACAAAATGTAGAGATCGGCGCCCCGGGCGCGCTGATAAAAAACCGTGCGCGACTGGACGTCCAGCGCGATATCGATGGACTTTTCTTTCATCGCCTGTGAGATGCCCAACTTTTCGAGGCCGAACGGCACCATCGAATCGGTCAACATCTCGTAGCCCAAGGTTCCGTGGGGCGTGACCAGGCCCTCGTCATAAAAGAAATTCATCTCGTGCGCCGTCATCACCGGCACTTGATGCAGCATGTGATAACAGGTCGGCGCGATCCTCAGTTTTCCGTCGAGCATGGTTTGTTCTCACTTTCCAAAGTATTTTCGAATTTCATTCCGTTATGCTTTGTATTTCGTCTGCGATTTTTACTCAAGAGCCGATTTTGTATTTGTCTTG
>VBKX01000489.1 GCA_005879435.1 Deltaproteobacteria bacterium | reverse complement strand
CTCATGGGGTCCGGTCTTGGTCGCCATGATGTCGTAGGTCGTCCCGTGCCACCATCTCCAGTAGGCGCATTCTGGTCAATAAACCGCTGCCGAAAGGCGACCGGAAGATCGTTGCGATGTCGTGAGTCATCACGTAGTTTTACTAGCATCGCGCTTCCAGCTAAGATGGGTTGTTTCCATGACTCCGCTCTTATCGGTTTACCACGAGGACCGCGAGCGGATCGGACGAAATAATTCCTCACATATTTCGCTAGGCAATTCTTCGCATTCCGTGAGAACGATGGGTTTATTCTTAGTGTTTGCATTACTCGTTCTCACTGGCTGTGCATCCGATCGCCCGCCAGAGAAGCATCCGGCTGACCGGCCCATTTTCGACTCACCAGACGTTGACACCCTGCATTAGACCCCGATTCCGGATAGCCGCGGTCTGGCCTCATCTGGTGGAAATTCACCTCATCGGAGTTGCGCGCGACCGCGAGCGTGCCGCCGAACGCAAGACTGAAAGTATCTAGCTCGACTCAGTTCCGTTTGCCGCTGCTTCAATGCCGGCGAGAAATTCGTCGTCGTTCACCGGCTTTAAGAAGAAGTCGCTAGCGCCGGCAGCCATCGCCTTGGATCGTACCGACTGGTCGTCTTTGCTGGTCAAAATAATTACCCGGGTTGAAGGCGAAATCGTCTGGAGCTCAGTTTGAACCTCAAGCCCGTTCATTATCGGCATTATGACATCGAGCACTGCGACACGGGGTTTGGACGCTTCGGCGTAGCGCAGAAAGGCGATCGGATCCAAGAAGGATTCCACTTTCCATCCCGAGGAGGCAAGAAGCCGGCTCGTCGCCTTGAGCACCGACGCATCATCGTCGACCAGGCAAATAGTTAGAACTTGCGTATTATTAGGCGCAGTAACCAAGATCGAACTCCTCATTTTGCGAAAAGTTTCGCGAAAAGGTCGGCCTTTTAAAGGCCGCCGGTTCTGGTTTTTCGACGCAACGTTGCTTAATTAAATTCACCATTTCAGTTCCTATAAGCATCTTGTGCGCCTTGTTCCGATGAACCTTGAGCGAGATGATGACCGGGGTTGAGGGGGAAATTGCTCGAAGATGCGCGGCAATGTCCAAGGCGTGGACGCACGATCCGCCGAAATTAATGATGGCCGCTGCGGTCCGATGCGTTGCTGCATAGTTTAGAATCGTATCCGGGTCAACAAATGGTTCTAGGTCCCACCGTGCAGACGAAAGAATCTCCCTAGTCTTTCTCAGCGTTGACGGATCATTGTCCAGCACGCAGATCCTTTTTGAGGTCCTATGCCGGATTACGCCTTGCTCAGGCGGGCGGATGCCACGAAATGCGAATTAGGTCAGATGGTCAAACTTTTCGGATAATGATCCCGCCCGGTGACCGAGTGCGGTGTGAACAACCTCGAGAAATTGTTCGTCATCAAAAGGCTTAACCAAGTATCCAACTGTGCCGATTTGGGTGGCGGTGATTCGCGCAGCGCTGTCTTCG
>VBKX01000492.1:422-7965 GCA_005879435.1 Deltaproteobacteria bacterium | reverse complement strand
CGGTCCCAGTACCGCCGCGCCGCTGAAGATCGTCACCGAATCCTCGATCGTAGGGTGGCGTTTGATCGGCTTCGTCGAGGTGCCGCCGAGCGTAACTCCCTGGTAGAGCGTCACGTCATCGCCAATCTCGCTCGTCTCGCCGATCACCACGCCCATGCCGTGATCGATAAAAAAGCGCCGGCCGATTTTCGCTCCGGGATGAATCTCTATCCCGGTGAGAAAGCGGCCGACATGACTAATGAAACGCGCGAGAGTGGTGAGATTCCGTTGCCAGAGCCAATGCGCCAGCCGGTGCAGCAAGACCGCATGAAAACCGGGATAGGCGAGAGCGACCTCCCAGACCGAACGCAAGGCCGGGTCGCGCTGGGAAATAACCTGGATGTCTTCTTTAATTCTTTCCCACATGGGGAATAGGCATCAGGCAACAGGCACGAGGCAATAGTAAGAGAGAAAATTTCTCACATCATTCTATTGCCTGTTGCCTACTGCCTATTGCCTCCTCTCGCGTCCTTATAAAGTTTGTAATCGATGCTGTCGACCAGCGCCTGCCAACTCGCTTCGATCACGCTGTGCGACACTCCCACCGTGCCCCAGCGCTCTTTGCCGTCGCCGGACTCGATCAAGACGCGGACGATCGCGCCCGTCCCCTCTCCCGACGAGAGCACGCGGACTTTGTAATCCAAAAGCTCCACTTGATTGAGCGACGGATAGAACTTGGTGAGCGCGCGGCGCAGCGCTTGATCGAGCGCGTTGACCGGACCGTTGCCCATCGCCGCGGCGTGCTCCATCACGCCATCCACTTGCACCATGATCGTCGCTTCGGAGATTGGCGCCTCGCTCTCTTGGCGCTTTTCGTCGATCACCCGGAACCCGACCAGGTTGAAATTCTTTTTTTTCTTGCCGAGCGCTTCCTGGATCAAGAGCTCGAACGAAGCCTCCGCGGCTTGGAACTCGTATCCCTGGCCTTCCAGCTCTTTGGTGCGACGCAGAATATCCTTGATGGCGTCGCCTTTGTCCTTGAGGTCGATGCCGTACTCTTTGCCTTTGTAAACAACGTTGCTCCTGCCCGATAAATCCGAAACGAGGACCCGCTGGCGATTGCCGACGAGTTCCGGATCGATGTGCTCGTAGGTCTCGCGGTTTTTGAGCACGCCCGAAACATGCAGCCCTCCCTTGTGCGCGAATGCGCTGTCGCCGACATACGCTTGGCGTTTGTTAGGTTGAATGTTCGCCAGCTCGTAGAAAAGCTGCGAGACATCGCGGAGCTTCTTGAGCTGCGCCGGTGTCACGCATTTCTTGGCCATCTTCAATTGCAAATTAGCAATCACGGAAATCAAGTTCACGTTGCCGCAGCGCTCGCCGAAGCCGTTGATCGTTCCCTGCACTTGGGTCGCGCCCATTTCCACAGCGGCGAGCGTGTTGGCGACCGCCAACTCACCGTCGTTGTGACAGTGAATGCCCAGAGGCGTCTTGATGACTCGATTGACGTGCGCGAGCGCATCCCGAATGTCGGCCGGGAGCCGCCCGCCGTTGGTTTCGCAGAGCACGATCCAATCCGCGCCGCCGTCCTGCGCCGCCTTGAGGCATTCTACGGCATAGTCCGCATTGGCGCGAAAGCCGTCGAAAAAATGCTCGGCGTCGAAAATCACTTCATCGACCCGTTTCTTCATGAAAGCGATGGAGTCGGCGATGATTTCCAAGTTCGCCTTCTGGCTGATGCGCAAATCGTCGCGCACGTGCAGATCCCAAGTCTTGCCCACCAGCGTGACCACCGGCGTGTCCGCGGCGAGCAGCACTTTAAGATTGATATCCTGCGACGGTTTGGCGCCGAACTTTCTAGTCGTGCCAAAGGACGCGACTTTGGCGTTCTTGAGCTTGAGCTTTTCAACTTGCTTGAAAAAATCGGCGTCGCGCGAATTGGAGCCGGGATAACCACCTTCGATGTAGTCGATGCCCAGCTCGTCGAGCTTCTCGGCGATACGAAGCTTGTCCTCCAGCGTGAATGAAACATCCTCCGCCTGGCAGCCGTCTCTGAGAGTCGTGTCGTAAAGCAAAACGTCCTTCATACAGTTCCCTGCTTCCCGATAAACGCCTCGTGCAAAACCCGCACCGCGAGCTCCGTGTACTTAGCATTGATGACCACCGAGATTTTAATCTCCGAAGTGGAAATCATCTCGATGTTGATTCCTTCGGCGGCCAATACTTGGAACATTTTAGCCGCGACGCCGGCGTGGGTGCGCATGCCCACCCCGACCACCGAGACTTTGGCGATCTCGGTGTCAACGGTAATGCCCTTGGCATGCACCGCCGGCAAAGCTTTTTCCATGATGCTAAGCGCCTTTTTGTGATCCGCCTTAGGCACAGTAAAAGTCAAATCGGTGGTACCGTCTTCGCTGGCATTCTGGATAATCATGTCGACAACGATGTGCGCATCTGCGATGGGGCCGAAAATCTGCGCCGCCAAGCCCGGCTGATCCGGAACGCGGACCAAAGTGATTTTGGCTTCATTCTTGTCCGAGGCCACGCCCGACACTAACACGTCGTTCATACTCTCCTCCTCGTTAACCAGCCACGTCCCTTCGACGTCCGAAAACGTCGAGCGGACGTGCACCGGCACGGAATAATTCTTGGCAAACTCCACCGAGCGGATTTCCAGGACTTTGGCGCCGGTGCTCGCCAGCTCGATCATCTCGTCGTAGGAAATACGCGCGAGCTTCCTCGCCTGCGGGCAAATCCCCGGGTCCGCCGTAAAAACTCCGTCGACGTCGGTGTAAATCTCGCACGCTTCGGCATTGAGAAACGCCGCCAACGCCACCGCGCTGGTGTCCGACCCGCCGCGTCCAAGGGTCGTGATGTTATCGTCTTCGTCAACACCCTGAAAGCCAGCGACAACTACGACGTCGCCTGCTTTTATCGCCTGCACAATCTTGGTCGAATCGATGCTCAAAATTCGCGCTTTGCCGTAAGCGCTGTCGGTTTCGATACGCACTTGATGTCCTAAATAAGATCGTGCCGGCTGGCCGACCTCTTTGAGCGCGAGTGTCAGCAAGGCCACGGAAACCTGCTCACCGGACGCCAGTAGCACGTCTTTTTCACGCTCGTCCGGAATCTCGGCAATCTCGTGGGCAAGGCCCAGCAAACGATTGGTCTCTCCCGCCATGGCGGAAACGACGACAACGACGTCGTGCCCCACCCGCTTCGCACGGATGATTTTCGCCGCCACCTGCTTGATGCGCTCAATCGAACCGACCGATGTCCCGCCGTATTTCTGAACCAGTAAAGGCACGTCCCTAGTCTCTTTCTTTTCCAGAAGCTAAACCTTGAACCGTTGAACCCTTGAACTTTTGAACACCCGTTTTCTTAGTCAACTGTTCGACAATTTTTTCATACCGCTCGCCATGAGCGATGAATGTGATCTCCCGTCGCGATCCGCCGGCGTGGGCGAGCCGCAGTTCGAGATGCTCGCCAACCTCATCCGACGGCAGATACTCGAACCATTCGATCAGACTCACGCCATCCGCGTACAGATACTCCCGCAGATTTAGCGACTCGATCTCGGCCAGCGTACCCACCCGGTAAAGATCGATGTGATACACCGGCAAGCGGCCTTGGTACTCATTGATCAAGGTAAACGTCGGACTGCGCACCCAGGCCGCTTTACTGACTTTGATCCCGTCGCAGAAGCCACGCACAAGACAGGTTTTTCCCGTCCCCAACTCACCCACTAAACCGAGAATCTCTCCGCCCTGAACCAGCTTTGCCAATTTCCGCCCCAGGCTCATGGTCATGCGGGCGGAAGTCGAGATCACAGTCCACGAACCCATCGCCATCGGGGCCCCCAGGTATAACTAGTATAATTTTAAGGCGAATTCGAGCCTAGGGGAGCGGCGACGCAAGCGCGCGTAGGCCCTCGGGCAAAGCTTGAACGATATCCGACGCAACCAGTCCGATCGTGCCGCGCTCCGCAGCTACGTGGTCGCCGACGAAACCGTGCAGATACACGCCGAGCTTCATGGCATCTTCAGGAGAAAGTCCTTGGCCCAATAACGCACCAAGCATTCCGGCCATCACGTCGCCCATACCACCGCTCGCCATACCGGGGTTACCGCTCGGGTTGATAAATACCTTTCCTTCAGCCGTGGCGATCACCGTCCGCGCGCCTTTGAGAACCAAATGACAGTGGCGCTCGACGGCAAACGATCGGGCGACTTCCACCCGATCGGCATTGACGGTCGCCGTGCTTTTTCCCGTCAGCCGCGCCATTTCGCCGGGATGGGGCGTGAGCACGGGCGGTATCTTCGCGTGGCGCAATCGCTCGACCTCGAGTGCCAAATTATTGAGCCCGTCGGCATCGATGACCCACGGCATGTCTAAATTTCTGAGCAGCCAGCGCAAACTGTTTTGCGTCGTTTCATTGACACCGATGCCCGGGCCGAAGAGCACGACGTTTTTCCGCTCCAATATGTGGCGCCAATCGTCGTCGCTCAGCGGCTCCATTTGTTCCGTGTCATTGTCACGCAAAGGTTCGGTCATAACTTCGACCAACGAACTGGCGAAAATATTATTCAGCGAACGCGGTGCGGCCAGCGTTACCAATCCGGCGCCCGCGCGCATCGCAGCGCGGCAAGCAAGAATCGCCGCACCGGTCTTGCCGCGCGAGCCGGCGACGACCAACAAATGGCCGTAGGTGCCTTTGTGAGTGTCCGGTTGGCGGTGTGGCACCAGCCGGCGAATTGTTTCGCGATCCAAAAGTTCTGTCTTAGGCGCGACTTCCGCCACCGCCCGGTCATCGATACCGATGTCGGCCACGACCAGCTCGCCGACAAAATTCAATCCCGGATAAATCACTTCACCGATCTTAGGAAAGCCGAGAGCCACCGTCATTTCTGCCTGAACTGCGACACCGAGGGGCGTTCCTCTGTCCGTATCGAGTCCCGAGGGAATATCGACCGCGACGATCGGTAAACCGGACGCGTTGATCAACGTGATCGCGTCGGCGAACAATCCGCGCACTTCGTTTTTCACTCCCGTACCGAGGATCGCGTCGACGATCAAACCGTTTTTGCTCATTCGTTGGCCGAGCAAATCTAAATTACTAACGGAAATCTCCGCCATCTTCCCCTTGAGCTTGAGAAAGGCACGCAGATTGTGCGCCGCATCGGTCGAAAGCTCTTCCTTGCGTGCGAGCAGCGCGACTTCACAAGGAATCCTCTTCTTCTTAAGCAAGCGCGCGACGACCAAGCCATCGCCGCCGTTGTTGCCTTTGCCGGCGACGATCAGCACGCCTTTCTGGGCGTGGCGTGGAAAGCTTTTTAGGATCGCCTGAGCAATCGCTTCGCCGGCGCGTTCCATCAGTGCAAGGCTGGGCACGCCGTACTTTTGGATCGTCAGGCGATCCATCTCGCGCATCTGTTCGGCGGTCACTACGATCATCGTTCAAGGTTCCGAGTTCAAAGTTCCAAGTTCACGGCCAAATTGTTCAACTCCTCGACATTGAACCTTGAACGTTGAACCTTGAACCGAGCTAGCGCCGAGCGCGAAGCAGCAGTTCCTTCATCTCTCTGACGGCTTGGCTAATGCCGACGATCACCGCGCGCGCGATGATGCTGTGACCGATATTGAGCTCGACGATCTCGGGGATATCAGCGATCGGCAAGACATTTTCGTAGTCGAGGCCGTGGCCCCCATGAACTTCAAGGTCGATGCTGCGTGCCAATGTTGCTGCTGACGCGATCGCTGCCAGCTCTTTTTCCCGGGCCGCTGCATTCGCGTTACAGTAGGTTCCCGTGTGAAGTTCGATGGCGTAGGCGCCCACTTGCTTTGCCGCCTCGATTTGCGCTGGCACCGGATCAATGAACAGGCTGACGTGAATGCCGCGATCTTGGAGTTTTTTCACCGCGTCTTTCACTTTGATTTTATGCGAGACCACGTCGAGACCACCCTCGGTGGTCAGCTCTTCGCGTTTCTCCGGAACAAAACACGCATCGTTGGGGCGAATTCTTTCCGCATACGCCACCATCGCCAGCGTCACGGCCATTTCCAAATTGACTTTGGTGGCGGCTTGTTCGCGCAGCCGCTCGACGTCGCGCTCTTGGATATGCCGGCGGTCTTCCCGCAGGTGCACGGTGATGCCGTCGGCACCGGCCTTCTCCGCAAGCAGCGCAGCCGCCACCGGATCGGGCACCTCGGCTTGGCGCGCCTGACGCACCGTCGCCACGTGATCGACGTTCACTCCTAAACGAATCACGGTCTATCCGCCGACCTCCGCGTGAATCTCATCGGCGATGGCCTGCGCCATCGCACGAATTTTCTTCTCGTCTTCACCTTCCAGCATCACCCGCGCCAGCAACTCGGTGCCCGAGTAGCGCACCAGGACGCGCCCGCGTCCAGCCAACGCGTGTTCGACCTCCGCGATCTTCTGGCTCACTTTGGGCATGGCGGTTAAATCTTTTCTTTCTTTGACGTGAATGTTGAGCAAGATCTGCGGCAAGCGCGTCATGACGCGTTTGAGCTCGCTCAATCGTTTGCGTTTCTCCACCATCAGCGCGAGCATCTGCAGACAGGTGATCGCGCCGTCGCCGGTCGTGTTATGATCCAAAAACAAGATGTGTCCTGATTGTTCGCCGCCTAAATTAAAATTGTCCGCCACCATCTTCTCGACCACGTAGCGATCACCGACTTGGGTCCGCACCACTTCCAATCCAGCGTTGCGCATGGCCAGTTCCAGCCCCAGATTGCTCATCACCGTGGCCACTAGGCCAGCGCCCTTGAGGGTGCCTTTTTGTTGCATGTCTAACGCTGAGATCGCCATGACCTGATCGCCGTCGAGAATATCGCCGGTTTCATCGATGAAGATCGCTCGGTCGGCATCGCCGTCTAACGACACCGCGAAATCAGCGCCCTCGTGCAGCAGGACTTCGCGCGCGGTTTCCGGATAAAGCGCGCCACAGCGCCGGTTGATGTTTTCGCCATCCGGTTGCACGCCAATCGGCAGAATCTCCGCGCCGAGCTCGGACAGGACTTCGGGAACGACTTTGTACGCCGCGCCATGGCCGCAATCGACGACGATCTTCAAACCTTCCAACGTCAGGTGGCGCGGGAAACTATTCTTGAGAAAAACATTGTAGCGGCCTACGGCGTCGGAAAGCCGAAAAGCCTTGCCGATCTCCGAAGCGGTCGGACGCGACTCTTCGGTCACGCCGCTGGAAATCATTTCCTCCATGCGCGCTTCGACGTCGTCCGGCAATTTAAAACCGTCCCAGGAAAAAAACTTGATGCCGTTATCCTGGTAAGGATTGTGCGACGCCGAAATCACGACGCCGGCGTCCGCCCGCATGCTGCGGGTTAAAAACGCCACACCCGGCGTCGGCATTGGCCCGACCAGTAGAACATCGGCACCCATCGAGACGATGCCCGACGCCAAGGCGGTCTCGAGCATATAGCCGGAGAGGCGAGTGTCCTTACCGATCAGAATCTTGTAACGGTGTTTGTCGTCTTCACCGTTCTTGCGCGCATACGACGGTAGTAGCGCGCGCCCGGATGT
>VBKX01000492.1:0-363 GCA_005879435.1 Deltaproteobacteria bacterium | reverse complement strand
AAAAATCATTCGGACGGTTTGGTAATTCGCACTCGAAAACGCTGCGGCTTTTGTTCGAGCACTTTAACCTCGGGCGGCAAATTGAACAACAACGCTACGCTATGTTCTCCTGCAGACATACCCTTCAGGTTTAGATAGACGTTTTCCAAAGTCAACCGTAATTTTTCAACCATGCTCTTAGGCCCGGAAAGCCGTATCGCTACGGACTGCGGCGAAACGGTATATGCGCCTTTAAAATCTTTAGCGCGCACTTCGACCTGCTCAAACTGTCGCGTTATTTGCTCTTCCTCGAACGTGACGACGACTTCCACCTGGTCAGGTGCAATGGTGAGGGGTTTGCCATCATTGGATAACCGAACTTTG
>VBKX01000493.1 GCA_005879435.1 Deltaproteobacteria bacterium | reverse complement strand
GTCGACGGGAAATCGTTGAAGGATCTCGCGAGTTTCGTGATCTTTCGCAAGGAAGTTTCTCAAAGCTGTCCTGACTGTCCGGTACCCTATCGGCAACTCACGACGGTCAACGTCGAAGACCGGGAAAAGTTCGTGCAGCAAAAACAATATCGCTACGATGATGAGGAAGTCAGGCCGAAAGCCATTTACCGATATCGAATCTCGTCGCAGTTGTTCGATGGCTCGCTGAGCGCGCCATCGAACGAAGTGGAAGTCGCGCGGGGTGACCGATGAATCATTTTGAATATCGCAACGGGGAAATGTTCGCCGAAGGAGTGGCGCTGAAGCGCATCGCTCAAGAAGTGGGCACGCCGGCGTATATCTATAGTCTGGCGACGCTCAAGCGCCATTTCAAAGTCTTCGATCAGGCCTTTGCCAAGGCGCGGCATATCGTGTGCTTTTCGGTGAAAGCCAACTCCAATCTTGCGTTGCTGCGCGCCTTCGCGAAAGAAGGCAGCGGCTTCGACATCGTTTCCGAAGGCGAGCTGTTTCGCGCACTGAAGGTCGGGGCGGATCCGAGAAAAATCGTTTTCTCCGGTGTTGGGAAGAAGAGACAAGAAATCGAGTACGCCCTCAAATCGGGAATATTGATGTTCAATGTCGAGTCCGAGGAGGAATTATTCGCGCTCGATGAGATCGCCGCGGGCATCGGTAAAAAAGCGCCGATCAGCCTGCGCGTCAATCCTGACGTCGATCCGCAGACCCATCCCTATATTTCGACGGGGATGAAAAAGGCAAAGTTCGGCGTCGACATCAAGAAATCGCTCGAGACTTACAGAAAAGCAGTTTCGTTAAAAAACGTCGAAGTGGTCGGCGTCGACTGCCATATCGGCTCGCAGCTCACCTCGGTGACGCCGTTCGTCGACGCGTTGGCCAAGGTGCGCGAGTACTTGGACCGCGTGCTTGCCGGCGAGATGAAAAAGGAGGGCGCGCAGATCCGTTATCTCGATCTCGGCGGCGGCCTTGGGATCAATTATCACGACGAAACCCCGCCGTTACCGGACGAGTATGCCAAGGCGATCATTCAGGGCCTTGAAGGGTTGGACATTACGCTGATTCTCGAGCCTGGCCGCGTGATCGTCGGCAACGCTGGGATTCTCCTCACCGAAGTGCAATACATCAAGGAAACCGACACGAAAAAATTTATCATCGTCGACGGCGGCATGAACGATCTGATTCGCCCGGCGCTTTACGGCTCGTATCAAGCGATTCAACCGGTGATTGAAAACAACGCCGACAAAGTCGTCGCGGACGTCGTCGGGCCGATCTGCGAGAGCGGCGACTTCTTCGCCAAAGATCGCGAGATCGCACGGCCGAAGCGCGGTGACTTACTGGCGGTGATGAGCGCCGGCGCTTACGGTTTCACGATGGCTTCGAATTACAATTCCCATCCGAAGCCGCCCGAGGTGCTGGTCGACGGCGATCAATATTACATTGTGCGCAGGCGGGAGAGTTTGGATGATCTGATCAACGGTGAAACTATTCCCGCTTCGTTGCAGTAGGGACCGTTCAAAAGTTCAAGGTTCAATCGTTCAAAGGGTTGGGGATTAATGGAGATCGAGTTTACCAAGATGCACGGCGCGGGCAATGATTTTGTTTTTCTCAATTGCCTGAAAAAGAACATCGACAACTTGGAATCGATCGCCAAAAAATTGTGCGACCGCCGCTTCGGCATCGGCGCGGATCAAATGCTGACGGTGCATCCATCGAAAGTCGCCGACTTCAAGATGGAGATCTACAACGCCGACGGCAGCCAGGTGGAGATGTGCGGCAACGGCATCCGCTGCTTCGCCAAATATGTTTACGATCACGGCATCACGCAGAAGCGCGAGCTCGAAGTCGAGACCCTCGCCGGCATTATTCGGCCCAAGATTGTCGGCGAGCTGGTCGAGGTCGACATGGGCGAGCCAATCCTCGAAGGGCGAAAGATCCCCGTCGACGCCGACGGCGAGATCAAGAACCGGCCGCTGACGGTCGACGGTAGGACTTACGAGGTCACCTGCGTCTCCATGGGCAACCCACACTGCGTGCTCTATCTCGACGATATCGACTCCCTGGATCTGGAAAAGATCGGGACGTGCTTCGAGCATCATCCGTTTTTCCCGAAACGAGTGAATACCGAATTCATCAAGATCATCAGTCCGGAAGAAGTCAAAATGCGCGTGTGGGAGCGCGGCGCAGGCGAGACCTGGGCCTGCGGCACCGGCGCCAGCGCCGTGGGGGTCGCTGGCGTGATCACCGGGCGGACCGAGCGCGAGATCACGATTCATCTAAAAGGCGGCGATCTGTTGATCGAATGGCGTGACAATAACCGCGTCTATATGACGGGCGGTGCGGCAGAAGTGTTTCACGGCACCGTCCAGATCGCTTAGGAGATAGCGCTATGTTTACCGGTTCGATGGTTGCATTGGTCACGCCGTTTAAAGACGGCGGCGTCGATTGGCAAAGTCTCGAAGGGTTAATCGACTTTCATCTCCACAACGGCACGCATAGCATCGTGCCCTGCGGCACCACCGGCGAATCGGCCACGCTGAGCCATCAGGAGCACGACGAAGTCATTCGCGCGGTGATCAAAGCCGTCAACAAACGCGTTCCGGTCATCGCCGGCACCGGCTCCAATTACACCGAAGAAGCGGTTCGGCTCACGCGCGAAGCGGAAAAGTCCGGCGCTGACGGGGCCCTGATGATTTCGCCTTATTACAATCGCCCCACGCAAGAAGGCATTTATCAGCACTACAAAAAAGTCGCATCGAATGTCGGCATTCCGATCATTGTCTACAATATTCCCGGCCGCACCGGATCCAAGATCGAGCCGGAGACTCTGGCGCGCATGTCTGAAATCAAGAACATCGCCGGCGTGAAAGAAGCGACCGGCTCGGTCGATCAGGCGATCGACGTGATCCGCTTGTGCGGCGATCGCTTGGCCGTCTATTCCGGCGAAGACACACTAATTTTTTCTTTGATGGCACTGGGCGGCAAAGGCGTCATCTCGACAGTCGCCAACGTCGCACCGAAAGAAACCTCGCAGCTCACGGAGGCTTGTTTAAAAGGCAACTGGGAAAAGGGACGCGAGCTTCAATTCAGACTCATCCCGCTGATTCACAATTTGTTCATCGAGACGAATCCAATTCCCGTCAAGACCGCGCTGTCGCTCATGGGCAAGTGCAGCGGCGATCTCCGTTTGCCGCTCACGCCGATGGCCGAGGGAAATCTCAAGAAGCTCACACAGGCGATGCGGGATTTTAGTCTGCTGCAAAACTGAATGGCGATTGGAATTATCGTCTGCGGTGTCGGCGGCCGGATGGGCGGCGCCGTCGTCCGCGCGATTCAACAGTCCGCAAATTTCAAGTTGACCGGCGCGATTGATAAGCCGGGTAGCGCGCGATTGGGCAAAGATGCTGGCGAGGTCTCCACGGCGGCGCATCTGGGAATTGCAATCACCGACAACATCGATGCTGTGCTGAGACCCAACACGGTGATTATCGACTTTACGAATCCGCAAGCTTCGTTGGGATTTCTCCGCAGCGCCGCAAAGAGACGCGCGCCGATGGTCGTGGCCACGACCGGTTTCAATCCAAAGCAGCAAGCGGAAATCAAACGGCTGGCGCGGCGCACGCCCACGTTGTTGTCGGCAAACACGAGCTTAGGGGTCAACGTTCTTGTTTCTCTGCTGAACAAGGCCGCGAAGATGCTCGGCGACGATTACGACGTCGAGATCATTGAGGCGCACCACCGATTCAAAAAAGACGCGCCGAGCGGTACGGCGTTGGCGCTTGGCCGTTCGGTTGCCAATGCGCTCAACCGCGATCTCGATAGAGTCGCCATCAACGGTCGCCAAGGCATCGTCGGCGAACGCACCGAGAAAGAGATTGCGCTGCTGTCCGTCCGAGCCGGCGACATCGTCGGCGAGCACACCGTCATCTTTGGAGGCATCGGCGAGCGCCTCGAATTCATCCACCGCGCCCATAGCCGCGACACCTTCTCCCACGGCGCGCTGCGCGCGGCAGAGTGGCTGGCGAAAAAAAAGCCGGGGCTCTACAGCATGCAGGATATGCTCGGGCTGTACTAGGTTTGCTTCCCTAGCCCGGTGTGCTCTTGAGCGCGCTGTCTTTAACCAGGTGCC
>VBKX01000016.1 GCA_005879435.1 Deltaproteobacteria bacterium | reverse complement strand
AAGCCTATCCGCCAACACAGAAATCCTTGCTCGCGGCGCTGCGCGGCCTCAATTTGCCTGCTTTTAAGATTTTCGGAGACATTGACTCGGTCCTCAGCAGCGCTATCCCGGAGCAGGCCACCAGACAATTCCTGATGAAGAATCTGACGCGGGACGGCGATCATGGATTTCGCTGGCGCATACCGTTGGACGCAATTATGAACAATTATGATGAGCTGACAAGAGCGGTGATTGTCGGACAACCGTTCAACAAACCCGTCTGCTTCATCCGCGGCGGCCGGTCGAATTTTCTCGAAGACAGTGATTTGCCATCGATCCGAGCATGCTTTCCACAAGCTCAATTCAATACCATCGCCGGCGCCGGTCATTGGGTTCACATTGATGCGCCAGTCGAGTTTTCTAAAATCGTGGTCGACTTTCTGAATCCGCCGTCCAGCTAAAATGGCTCGGTCGCAAAGCAAGATACGGCTCGAAGAGCTGATCCGGCGCGCCACGTCCGGGCGCAAATTCGACCGTCACCAACTCTTCCGTCCTTCGCTCGCCTACCATCTGCTCAAAGATCCGTTCTGGGTGTGGTGCAACTATCACGCGCCTAAAGAAGCCGCCGTCGATGAAACGACGCGCTATGACGAGCTGCGCATGCAGCACGGCATCGAGCATGAAAAGCGATGGATCCACGCCAATTTTCCAGACGCGCTAGAGATCACACCCGGGTTCGGCTTCGACGCACTCAAGAATACCTTTCGTGCCATGCTCGATGGCGCGCCGGCGATCTATCAGCCACAACTGTGGGATCTTGGCCAAGACACTTATGGCAAAGGCGATCTGTTGGTGCGCGATGGCTCAGCCCCATCCGATCTCGGGCCGTATCACTACCGAGTCGTAGAGCTTAAGCGATCGGCAATCTTGAAGACGTACCATGTCTTGCAGGCGGCTTTTTATAACCAAAGCGTCGCCCAGCTCCAAGGTTACGTACCAAGTCAGCTCACTGTCGTGCTCAAAGACAGAATTGAAACGGTTCCGTACATCGGGCGCGAGACGGACCTCACGTCCACTCGGCAATTATGGAAATCTTTGCGCGACGGCAAACTGATTCCCGAAACCAAACGTCCGCCCAACGCGACGAGCTCGCCCTGGCGATTCTACGGCAACAATTATTCGCAGACGGCGAATGATTTAGTGCTGCTCGGTGGAATTCCCAAGCGCGAACGCGACAAACTGCGCAATGCGGGCATCGCTCGCGTCGATCATCTGTGGCCGCTCCGTCAGGAAGAGATTATTGAAATCGTCGGCGAACACTATGGCGCGATCGCACACCACGTCGCGCAAGCGTACAAGATCACCGGTCCGATTTTGAAGCCGGGCCAGGAACTCAAGATTCCCCGGGCCAAGCGGCGGCTCTACTTCGATTTCGAGTCGACCGACGCCGTCCATCCGACTGAACCGCCGCATACCTATCTGATCGGTTGTTACGACGGCTCACGCGATCAGTTCGTTAAATTTCTCAGCCGCGGCGCCGAAGATGAAGGGCGGATATTTGAAGAGTTTATCGACTATGTCGGCGATCCGCGCGAGGTCCGGCTTTATCATTGGACCGACTTCGAGATCCACCGGATGCGCCGCGTGGCGCGCCGCTGGCCGACATTGGCGGGATCACTCGAGCAGATCATGGCCATCTGCGTCGATCTGAAAGAAGCGATTCAAGGCGCCGTTTATTTGCCCGTGCCAAGTTTCTCGATCAAATCGGTGGCGCCTCAATGGTCTGCTACTGGGATTATTTGGACAACACGGATCTCTTCGCCATCGATCCCGCGCTTATTTACAATGAAGACGACTGCCGGGCCATGTGGCACGTAGACTGGGAAATCACTAAGCGACTCAAATTGGCCGGCTAGACGCTGGTTGCAGTATCATGATATGAGACAGACAATTCAGCGAACGCCAAGAAAGGAGAACGCAGATGGCAAAAAGAAAGAGCCTGCATATCAAAGGCATGGAGCACGGCGCACCGATTCCCAACGGCGTAGTCATCGGCAACATGATTTTTTCCTCGGCGCTTTCCGGCAAAGACGCCAAGACCGGCGTGCTATCGCCGGATCCCGACGAGCAGGCCGAAGCGATGTTTCGCAACTTGAGACTGTTCATGGAAAGCGCCGGCGGCACGCCCGATAATATCGCCTACATGAAGGTGTACCTCAAAGAAGAAAAGCTTCGCGACTCGGTCAACAAAGCCTGGCTCAAGATGTTCCCCGACGAGCACGACCGCCCCGCGCGCCACGCGACCAAAGTCGAACTGCGCGGCGATAACTTGTTTCAGATCGAAGTGATCGCAGTTCTGTAACGACAAAAACAAGGAGGAATTTTCAATGGGCATCGAAGTCGTCGATCTCGTCGATATGGCGCACAAGGAAAAACGGCGCAAAAACATCTTTAACACACCGCGCTTCCACGCTTGGATGCACTACTACCAGCCGGGGCAGAAAGACGCCATGCACTGCCACAACGCCGATCAGACGTTCGTCGTTCTCGACGGCGAGTGCACGATGAGCTTTCCCGACGGCGGTAAAGTGCGCCTTACGTCCGGCCAAGCCGCGCTGATCACCGGCGGTTCGTTTTATACTTTAGAAAACACCGGCGATGGCCCAATGATTATGATGGGCAACCGCTCCGGCCCAGCGGAAAAAATCCAGATCATCGATTACGTCACGCGTAAAGACATTCGCCAACAGGCTGCGGCGGAAGTCAGCGACGGCTGAAGTTAGAAGTTCCAATCGTTTCATACGTTCCAGTTGTTCCAGTTGCTCAAACGCTCAAACGATTGGAACCACTGGAACCTTTGGAACGGTTGGAACTTTTTTAAATTCGATAAAGTCGTTTCGGATTGTCGTAGCTGATTTTTCTTTTCGCCGCTTCGGGAATATCCTCTCGGCTCAAGAATTCATTCACGGCCTTGCTCATGTCGACAATCCCTTCATGGGGAAAGTCCGACGCCCAGAACAGACACTCATCGCCGAGCAGTTCCAGATCGCGGCTTGTGGTCATCTCTTCGCCGCATTGAAAATAGATTTGGCCGCGCTCGATGAGCTTCGACGGGCGCGGCAGCTCGCCCATGCGACCTTCCATTTTGCTCATCAGATACGGCACCCAGCCGCAGCCCGCCTCTAAGAAAGCGATCTTTAGATCGGGAAATCTCCCGAGCACGCCCGAGAACATGAAATTAGTGAACTGGCGCATCTGCGGCCAAACATGGGCCAGCGTTGCAGCTTCACCGCGCCACATGAAAAGATCGTTGTTGCGCAGCGAGTTTTGCGAATGGACCGCGAGCATACAACCCAAACGATTCGCTTCTTCGTAAAGGGGATGAAACTCGGGATGGCCTAACGGCCTGGGCAGACCGTCGGCCGGCAACACGCCGCCGACCATGCCGTAATCCTTCACGGCGCGGCGTAACTCGGTGACCGCGGCGGGAACATCTTGCAGCGGCAACACCGCAATCCCCTTCAAACGCTTCTCATCGCGCAGAAAGCGGTCATACAGATAATCGTTGTACGCGCGGCTCAGATCGACGGCGAACTCCGTCATGCCGACCTGGCCGATGTGCATGAAGCGTGTCGGATAAACGACCGCCGCCTCGATGTTGCCTTGATCCAGCGCCAGTTGCCAATCCTGCAGAGTAGGAATGAGAAACGACGCGCCCATGCCGCCGTGTCCGGCTTGACGGTGCCAGCCGTGGTGTGGCAGCAGCGGAAAATACAGCACCGCCTCGCGGCGGTTTTTGTAATGCTCCGGCAGGTATTCAAAAACGTCGCTCTCAACTTCGCGGATATGACCATCCGCGTCGATCATTTTCCAATCGGTCATTTGAACCTCCGTTGCCATGCTTCGAACTCGGATATTCCTTCCGCCAAGGCGCTAAGGACGCCAAGTTCGGAATTTATTTTATTCTTTTCTTTGCGACCTTTGCGACCTTTGCGTCCCTTCGACCTTGCTCAGGGCATGCTTTGCGGGAGATATTCCGATCTAACCGTCCGCGATCATTTCGCCGAACCTGGCGCAGAACTCGCCGATGGCGCCGTGATGAACAAAGTCCGCAGTATCATCGAGCGGTCCGGGCTCACGGTTGATGATAGCGAGCAGCGCGCCGTTGCGCTTGGCGACCACGGGAAATGACGCCGCCGGTTGCACCTGCAGCGACGAGCCCATGACGATGAAAACTTCGGCTTGTTCCGTCCATTCCTGCGCTACGCGCATGGCATTTTCAGGCATCGCCTGGCCGAAAGAAACCGTGGCTGACTTAAGAATGCCGCCGCACACGTCGCACTTGGGCGACGCGAAGTCCCCGACGAGTTGTTTGATGATCTCATCCGGGTCAAACTCCCGGTCGCACTGTAGACAAATGACTTTGCGGTTGCTGCCATGCAGCTCGACAATTTTTTCATCCGGCAGTCCCGCCTTGCTGTGCAAGCCGTCGACATTCTGCGTGATCAGCCCGACGAGTCGGCCCTTGGCGTCCAGTGAATGAACAAAGTAGTGGCCGATGTTCGGTTTGGCGTTTTTGTACTGCTCCCAGCCGTCGAGGCGCCGCTTCCAGGCTTCGATGCGCGACGCTTCGCTGCTCATATATTCTTGAAATGTGACCGGCCGGTAACGTGTCCAGACACCGCCGGGACTGCGAAAGTCCGGAATCCCCGATTCGGTGCTGATGCCGGCGCCGGTGAAAACGACGATCTCTTCGCTCTCGCGAATTTTTTCGGCAAAATCGCTCAACGTCATCATGGCTCAATTTATAGACTACTCCGCGCGGCGAAAACAATAACCGTCATTTCTCTCCATCGCTCGTCGCAGGCAGCTTGAGAAACAGCCCCAAAACCCCACCGCTGGCGATCAAAGCGCCGGTCAATATGAATCCCGTGGCGAATGAACCGGCGTCGCCCATGGCGCCGATAAATGTAGGAATCGCGCCGCCGCCGATGAGAAACCCGAAGGGAACTGAAAATGCCACCGCTAGATTGCGCGCGTTAGGAGGCGTGATCATGGCGATCGCTGCGAAAGCCGCCGGAAAAAACCATACTGCCACCAAGGGTTGAAACAATACCGCACCGCTCAGCCAATGATCCGATAGCAGCCCTAGCAGCAACGTCGCAGCGCCGGTGAACACCAAACTGATGACGATCGTCTGCTTCGCTCCGAGCTTATCCGAAGCCCAGCCGCCGAGCA
>VBKX01000072.1 GCA_005879435.1 Deltaproteobacteria bacterium | reverse complement strand
TCATACCAGGCGGTGAGCTGTGGGATGCCATTCAGACCGAGCGCGCCGCCCGTCAGCGTTTCCGCGTTGAGGATCACGACGCGCACGACTTCGCCGAAAGCCAGCGTAGCCATCGCCAAATAGACGCCTGACAGTCTGAGCGTCGGCCGGCCGATCGCTAGAGCAACGAGGGCTGGCAGCAGCGCGCCGCCGGATCCACTTATCGAGAATCCAACCGGCGACCCCGGTAACCAGCATTGCCACGAAAATGCCGCCGAGCAGTGGCAGGCGCAGCTGCACCACCGCATGCAAAGCGGCATAGGCGCCGATCATAAAGACCGCGCCGTGCGCCAGGATGATGACGTTCAAAACACCAAAAACCAGCGTGAAACCGAAAGCGAAAAGAGCGTAAACGCCACCGAGGGAGATGGCATTGATGAATTGCTGCGCAAGCATGCGCTATTTTTGAATGACGTACTGATTAGCCTTGGTCACCATGACGATCGCCGTTTGCACCGCGTCGTAGCCCGCCGATTTGCCGTCGCGCCCGACGGCTTGGCCGAACTTGAAGGGTCCGGTCGCGCCGCTCCATTGCGCCGCGGGCAGCGCGTCGCGAAGACTTTTGCGATCTGCCTCCACCTTTCCGGTGAGCTTAGTCTTTTTTAGCGCTTGGGCCAGGATATACATCGCGTCGTACGCCTGTGCCGTGAACTGATCAGGGGGCGAGCCGTGGGCTTTTTGATAAGCGGCGATAAAGCGTTTGTTCTCGGCCGCCGGATTCTCCATCGACCAAGGGCTGCCGACCCAGAGATTGTCTGAATGCTCTTTGGCGAGCTCGAACACACGCGGCGAGTTCATGCCATTACCGCCGATAAACGGCAGCATCATCCCAAATTGACGCGCTTGAACCATGACGGGAGCACCCTCCGCGACCAGCGCCGACATGACGATGGCATCGGCATTGCTCGCTTTGATCTTGGTCAGCTGCGGCTTAAAATCCACATCGCCTTTGGCAAACGTTTCCGTCGTCGTCACCGGAATCTTCAATTCCTGAAGGGCTTTCTTAAAGTTGTCGTAGCCGCTCTTGGTAAAGATGTCGTCGTTGCCGTAGAGCACCGCGACTTTCTTGAGCCCGGTTTTCTGCGCGGCCGTGTTCAGTGTCACCGGGAGTATGTCGGCTTCCGTGACCGAGTTGCGAAAGACGTAGTTGCCGATCGAAGTGATCCCGTCGGCGGTGTTTGAAGTGCCGAACACGACGACTTTCGCGCCTTGAGCCACGGGGTCGGACGCCTGCGCGGAATTCGACAGCGTCGGTCCGAACAGCATCAAGACCTTGTCTTGAAAAATCAGCTTTTTGAATACGTTGATGACCTCCTCTTTTTTACCCTGCTCGTCCTCGATCACCAGTTCGAGTTTCTGGCCATTGACGCCGCCAGCGCCGTTAATCTCACCTGCCGTAAGTTCGAAGCCCTTGCGGATCGCTACGCCGTATTGCGAGGCGTTACCCGTTAGTGCTTCGGCAACGCCGATCTTTATATCCGCGGCTCCGCTTACTCCGAGCGGAGTGCCGAACATCAGCATCGACACCAATATCAGGAGGCCGAGTCTCATTATCTATTCCGTTGCTGCCGTTATTTCTTCGCTGCCTCGACGTGCCAGAGATAGAGTGTATGCTCCCAACTCGATCCGTCCTTGATATGCTCAGTCTTGAGCGCCTTCCAGTCGCCCATATCGAAGTCGCGGGAAACGACGCGCGAACCAGGTTTCATTTGCTTCCAAATATTCGGCCGGATCATGAGATTGACCTCCGGTAAAAGATACATCGTCAGCACGCTTGCCTGCGATAAGTCGACGTTGCGGATATCTTGCTGGCGAATCTCGACGAGATTCTCCACGCCGGCCTTCTTGATGTTTTCGTGCGACTCTTTGATCCGCTGCGGATCGATTTCGAAGCCGATCGCCTTGACGCCGTATTTCTTCGCGGCGGTGACGACAATCCGACCGTCGCCGGAGCCCAAGTCATAAACCACGTCGCCCTTCTTAACCTCGGCCAATTCCAGCATACGATCGACGACTTCCTGCGGCGTCGGAACGTAGGGGACGATCTTGCCTTCCTGAGCGTGCAACAAGTTGACATTCACGTCGCTTGCAGAAACGACGATCACAACTATCGCCGGCAACAAAAACCGCCCAAATCGATTCATAGGTGCCTCCTTCAAACTGATTTAGATCGAATAGATTACGTCAGCGGCAAAGACTCGTCGCATCGAGGTTTCCATTGTCAATTATTTTTCTGCCAAAACTTGCCGAGCCAGCTTGCGTTTTCTTTTTCCGCCACCTGCTCGAGTTCACCCGCATCGAGCCAAATGCCGTCGCAAGCGGTGCATTGATCGATCGCGATTTTCTGAAAGCTGCGTTCTTTGAGAGCCCCGCCGCATTTGGGGCATTTCATGTATGAGGCCGTTTTCGCGGCCTCTCTTGCCTCTGATTCCTGTTTCGCTTTCATATTGGCGAGCAGTTCACGCTCTTTTTTGACGAAATACTCGTCTTCCTTCGCCTTCTTACGCTCGTCCCACTTATTCGCCATTGAGATCCTCCTCCGCCGATGAATAGCACGCTCAAGCCAAAGCTTTTCTAAGCCACTTTGCCGTTTTTGCAACCGACTTTTCGGCTGCTTCGCGGTTTGCGGCGTGCTTGCTGTTTGGATTGTTGAGAAACGCGTGGCCGGCACCTTCATACTTTTCGGCTGGTATTTCTTCTTGTACTGATCGAGAGTATGATGAAACATGTCGATTTCTGATTTCGTTGTCCCAGCATCATCTGTGCCGTAATGGCACAACAACGGCGATGATATTGTCTTCAGTTCCTCCGGATCGGGAAACAAACTCTGGTAGTAGATCACTCCGGCCGCAAAAGCCTTGGATTGCGCAAGCGCGTAAAGCGCCAAGCCGCCGCCCATGCAAAATCCCAGTACAGCGACCTTCTTCCTGCCGACCCGAGAGAGCTTGTTTTTTTCAGAGCGCAGTCTTCGAGCGTATGATAGGTCTTGCCGTGAAAAAGATCCGGCGATAGACACACCAATCCTTCCTGGGCAAAACGACGCGTCACCGCTCTTTGGCCGTCGTCAAGGCCACGATAGCCATGCACCGATACGATCGCCGGCCGTTCACCACCGGCGCTTGGGCGAGAAAGAAAACCATCGACGACTTCTTTGTCGCTGCGATGCGCCGCGTGCATGGAAACGATTCTTTCACTCATTGGAAAATATCAACGGTGCGTGGCAAACAGGACTAAGAGTGGAACGTTCTATGAACGGGTAAATCCCGTCATATAAGGCAACTTCGCCGCGGTTTTCTTCACTTCATTGAGATTGGAACGCAACAGCGCGGTTGAGTCCCAGAAGCCCTTCGTCAAGGCCGTACGATACGTTTCCGGCAGCTCGATAGCCATCTTTTGACTGCCAAAAGATATTGTTTTGCTTTCCAGGTCGACGATGTATTCGGTTCGCGGATTGTCCTCGACGCTTTTCATGAGCTGCGCAATCTCTTTAGCCCCGACAACCACGGTGGGCAAGCCCATCATCGTGCAGTTCCCCGCAAAGATCGCCGCGAAGGATTCGCCGACAATGGCTTGAATGCCAAAACGGTAAAGTGCCTGGGGCGCGTGCTCGCGCGAGGAGCCGCAGCCGAAGTTCTTATTGACGAAAAGAATCGAAGCGCCTTTGTATTCCGGATCGTTAAAGGGATGATCCTTCTTTTTCTTTGAGGCATCAAAGCGCTCGTCGAAGAAGGGATAATCGCCCATACGCGCAAAGGTCGCCTCTTTTAGGTAGCGCGCCGGAATGATCCGGTCGGTATCGATATCATTGCCGCGAATCGGCACTGCCGTGCCTCTGACTTTCGTGATCTTTACGATGTCGCTCATGGTTTTTTGCCTATTCGTATTCGCGCGCGTCGACGACTTTGCCGTTCAACGCCGCCGCCGCAACCATTGCGGGGCTCATCAGCAACGTGCGCCCCTGCGGGCTCCCCTGCCGGCCGATAAAATTCCGGTTCGATGAAGACGCCGAAATTTCGCGGCCGTTGAGCTTATCAGGATTCATCGCCAGGCACATCGAGCAACCGGCTTCGCGCCACTGAAAACCGGCTTCGATGAATACTTCATGCAGCCCTTCTTGCTCCGCGAGTTTTTTTACCTCTGCCGAACCGGGCACCACCAGCGCGCGAACATTGGCATTGACCTTCCGACCTTTGGCGATTTTCGCCGCCGCGCGCAGATCCGCGAGACGCCCATTGGTGCACGAGCCGATGAACGCCACATTAACCGGCGTGCCAAGGATCGGCGCGCCGGGCTTCCAACCCATGTGCTCGTAGGCTTTCTTCACTCCCTCGGGATCGACGGATTCTTCCGGTGTCGGAAGTTTTTCAGAAATCCCGACTGACTGTCCCGGGTTGATGCCCCAGGTCACCGTCGGTTCGATTTCTTTTCCGTCGTAACTCACCACCTCGTCGTAGTTGGCATCCGCGTCAGAAGCCACTGACCTCCAGTACTCCACCGCGCGATCGAAGCCGTCCCCTTTCGGTACATGCGGCCGCCCTTTGAGATAGTCGAAAGTCGTCTGGTCCGGATTGACGTAACCGACCAGCGCCCCGCCCTCGATACTCATGTTGCAGACCGTCATGCGCTCTTCCATATTCATGCGGTCGATCACTGGGCCGCCGTACTCATAGGCAAACCCTTTTCCACCGCTGACGCCGAGACGTCGGATGATGTACAGAATCACATCCTTGGGATAAACGCCGGCGCCGAGCTCACCGTTGATGTTGATCCGGCGCACATTGAGCTTGTCCATCGCTAGCGTCTGCGTCGCCAACACGTCGCGCACCTGGCTGGTGCCGATGCCGAAGGCGAGAGTGCCGAAAGCGCCGTGGGTGCTCGTGTGGCTGTCGCCGCAGGCAAGCGTCATGCCCGGCTGAGTGAGGCCCAATTGCGGGCCGATGACATGGACGATGCCTTGGTTCATGCTGTCTATACCGAAAAATTCCACACCAAACTGCTCGACGTTTCTCTCAAGCGCTTGAATGAGCTCTTCGGCTTCGCTGTCAAGAAACGGCCGCTTGCGAATATCCGTCGGCACGATGTGATCGACCGTCGCAAAAGTGCGCTCGCGAAACGGCACATCCATGCCGTTTTCGCGCAGCATGTCGAAAGCAGGCGCAGTAGTAATCTCGTGAATTAAATGAAGTCCGATGAAAAGCTGAGTCTGCCCCGTCGGCAAAACACCGACGCTATGTGATTGCCAAATTTTATCGTAAAGTGTCCGTCCCGCCATTCAACACTCTCCTTCGCGGGGATAATATCGATCGCTACCCGTGACTTCAAGAGCCGGGCCTGCGCTATTCTTAGGTTGTGTCGTTGTAAACCGATTTGAACGGCTTGAACGATTTGAACCACTTGAACGAGCGAAAGCTCAGCAGCTATGCGCTCTGTGCGTAAATCCACTTCCCCGGATTGCGCGCGTAATCCTCGTAGGAACCGGCTGAAGTGATACCGGGAATTTGCGGGATCCAATCCTCGCGCAAGAAATCGTCGGGATCGCCGTACTTCTCCGCCAGCTTGCGCACGTCAGGATCGTCGAGAGCCGTCAGTCTGCCGTTGCGAATGATCGTGTGTTCTTTGCCGTTCTTGGTGGTGATCGTGAAGGTCGGAAACAAGAGATGAACGTGCAGGTGGCCGTAGAGGATACCGTTCTCGCCCGCCCACTTCTCCTCGGCCGAGCGCCACAGCGTGCCGAAGCCCATATGAATCACGCCGGAGCGTCGCCGCTCCCACTCGAAACCACCGGAGGAGTGTTTATCGATGCCGCTGGGGCGCACGATCTTAGGATTGGTGCCGATCGCCACTTCCCAGAGATAAAATAATCCCGGTCTTGGAAAGCAGGGGTATTGCGTGTGTTTACTTTCTTCGAGTAAGCCGCGCCAGGCGTCGCCGTAGGCCGCGCCGCCGGTGACTTTCACAACCTGGCCGCCTTCCAATGCAACTTTGACTTGCGGAAATGCGCGTGAAAAATGACTCGTCGTTCCTGAAACGACACCCGCAGCGTCTTCTTTGGCGATCATCGGCGGCACTGGATGGCCGAACAGATGGCCGTTGCGCGGCGTCGACGAAAAACCGTAGCGCGTGCCGTCGTAATATTCCTCCCAATATGTCCACGACACGTCCGTGCCCTCGGCGTCGGTCTAGCGTGCGCGTCCGCCGCGCCCGTATTCCCAGATCGGATCCCAGGTTTTCTTGTTGATCAACAAATGCAGATCGAGCGGATAGGTCGTCGAGCGTTGCAGAAAATGTTCCGCCCGCAGCCAGGGAATTTGCTCGTAACGAAATTCCGTCTTCGGAATCGGCCCGCCCTTGCCGTGAATGAGCAGATTGTATCCGCCGCGCAGCGCGAAGTCTTCGATGTAAGGCATCCCTTCCCAGCGCCGCGGGTTATTT
>VBKX01000015.1:2399-6450 GCA_005879435.1 Deltaproteobacteria bacterium | reverse complement strand
AGCGCTGGCCGCCGAGCGAGCCGGCAGAGGTGCCCATGTGAAATCCCAAGCCTACGTCGAGCCGCGCAGCGGCAGCGTAGATAGGGTCATAGCGGTCATCGCCAAAGTCGGGCATCTGCGGAATATAAGTCGGGAGAACTCCGGCCACCGCGCCGCGCTCGGTGACGGCACGAGTGAGTTCCTCCGCTGCAGCCCCTGGGTCCTGCGGCGCCAGGAGCGCGACGAATTTCAATCACGCCGCGTCTGTTTTGCAGAAGTGGTAAACCCAATCGTTGAAGGCTCTTGTAAGCGCCGTCGCAAAATCACGCTCGTGCAGGTTGCCAACGTGCAGGCCGGCGGTCGGGTATAGCACCATCACGTCGATCCCATCCTTGTCAAATCGCGGTCCCAAGCGTCATTTGGAAATAAATTGCGCCGTTGCCAACGCGGTTCTAAAAACTCGCGGAGCGCCGTCATCGACTCGCGCACATGCCCGTCAGCATCGATCACTTTGTATGGACCCATGGCCCCCCCGGGTATCAATGACTTTCAATCACGCCATCCTCTATAGTCACATCCCGTCTGTTTTGACCTATGGGCATCCTTAGCATTGTCAAAAAGTTAGTGTCAATTCGGTCGACGGACGGTGCCGTTACACGAGCCCGAAGGAATACACACCATCATCAACGGCACCGAGCAGTGCCTCTTCACACCGCACGCGATTCTCGGGCGCGGCTTGGGCCCTGTCAAAACCGCGCGAAAATCCCGGGTAAAATGATTTCCCATTTAGGATTGCTTGCCGGGCAGATAACTGCTTTATTATGCCCTGAAGTTAACGTATGACCTGATTTGGACACTGCTGTCCGCCTAGCGCGGACGCTAGATTATAGCTGATAACGACAATCATTATATTCGCGACAAGGGCCGCGAACTAACGAGGTGTTAAGTGCCTTGGAGAACGAAGGGTGATTACTACAGCTTCAAAGAAGATGCGATCAAGCAGCACGCGCCGACCGTTTCCGGCGTTTACGGACTGTTCAATTTTCGCCATCAAATCCTGATAGACAGCGCCGCCAACATTCGCGTCGCCTTGCTGCACCATTTGAGGAACACAAATTTCCGCTTTAGCCGCTTTGAACCGACCGGATTCACTTTTGAACCTTGTGCCCCGGAAACGCGCGAAATGAGGGTACAGGAACTGATCTGGGAATACGGTTCGATCGCCAAACCGAGCGGCGCCATCGGCCTCGCAACGTTGGGGCGATCATTGAGGAATCCCCACACGCGAGCGTTTCATCCTCAGTTAAGGACGGCAAAAAAACCGGCGAACAACGAGATTCCGCAGACCGCCGGCAGATTGCCCAAAGGTAAATCCGCCGGACATCCGCGCTTGGTCCGCAAGCGTTTCGGCCTCGCCGGCGCCACTTGCGGCGTGATCTTTCTCGGCGTTGGATCGATCGGGCTCATTCCGCAGCTAAAAAGTATGTTCCAAAGCGTCGGACACGATCGGTCGTCAATCGCCGAGTCTCACGCCCGGTTGGCCAGCAACAGCTCTCAAGTCGCGCCGGTTCCGGTTTTCAAAGCCGCTGCCGCCATTGGACAGCCGAGCACCGAGATTATCACCGGCACTCTGATTAGCCCACCCGAAGTGCAAGACGCCACGAGAGTGACTGACGCTGCAAACGTGGAAGAACAAAAAACTACGGCATCGCTGGCGTCATCGGGCGTTACACCCACCGACGGTACCGCCCCAACTCCAAAAAGTCTGCCAGCCACGACACGTTTGCAAACCACCAGACAGGAAAATCCTGGAATCAGTTGGACGGTGCAAGCACTGGCGACCCCCGACAAGCAGATTGCCATTGACTGGATGCAGAAACTCAAAGTCAAAGGTTACGACGCGTTTGTTATGGAGGCCTATGTCAGAGGCCAAGTTTGGCATCGAGTCCGTGTCGGAAATTTTAGCACGCGCCGAGATGCGGAGGCTCTCCGCGCCGCTTTAGCCTCGACAGAAGGACTTCGCGAGCCCTTCGTCGCCCGGAATGATCACTCCGAACCTCTGCTAACGTTGAATCGTCGATAGTGACTCTAAGCAAACTTCGCTTTGCGTGCGCGTCTTAAGCAAAATCGGGGCGGAGTTGTCGATGACTCGCCAATGCGCCCACGCACCGGTCAGCCACGCGAGACGCATCGCGTTTCGATGGATTTGATAACTTCCCCACGATCCCCCGTTTCACATATGAGCGCGCTTTGATCGCACTCAGAAGGGTTGGAACAGCTCGATCGGATTACCGGACGGATCTTCGATGAGGATCTGTTTGCCTCCATTGCCCGTAACGATCGCGTTGCGAAACCGGCCGCCCGCGCTTTTTAATTTTTCGACAATGGCTTCGAGATCTTCGACTTCGATCTGGATTCGGTTCCAACCGCCTGGAGTGGGAAGTTGACTGTCCGGCATCGCTTGTCCGGCTCCGCCCGCACCGGGTCGGTTGAGCAGGAGTTGCAAATCACCGCGCGACAAGCTCGCGAACCCCGGCGCCGGATGCATCTCGACCTTGAAACCAAGCATATCTGTGTAGAAAGGAATAACCTTGTCGACATCGTTGACGATGTAGCGAACATTGACTCTGCTCATATATTTTACACCTCCGAAAAATGATTTTGAAAATTACCCGACGCTTAGAAACCCTGCGAAAATAAACTAACGTCGACCAGGCTCTTTGTTCGACGGCGCAAATCCCAAACCCTGGAAGGGCAGCGGGCTACCCGTCTCGAGCAGGCTCTTGAGGCTAGACATGATGGCCGGCCAACCATGCTGCGTCGTCTCAAACGTTGGGCTCTGCGACTCGAATTCCTCGTGAGTCAAAATAACCTTCACCATCGAGTCCATTGGCTGGAGTTCAAATGTCAAACGTGAAGCTCGCTCGCGGCGGTGTTGTTCGCTGATTTGCATGTGGAATGTATAAGAAAGTAAACGAGGGCGCTCCGACTTTAGGACCTCGCCCTGCCAGTCGATGCCTCCGTCTTCCCTGAGATGTTTCACCGGCGAGCCGACGTTCCAATCAGATTGAATGCGCCTCCCACCCCAATAGCGGCGAGTAAATTCACCATCGGTCAGCGCTTGCCATAACTCCTCGGGCGTGGTGGCGATATAGCTGACGTAAACAAACTTCGGCTTTTCCCCGTTATCGCTCATGGTTTTTTTCTTCGAGCCCCTTCTTCAAATCGCTCAACGCCCGTAGACGGTAACGTTCGTATTTGCCAATCCAGCGCTCATAGATCTCGTGCAACGGCATCGGATTGAGATAGTGCAATTTCTCGCGCCCGCGCCACACGGTAGCCACGAGGTTCGCCTCTTCGAGGATGACCAGGTGCTTGGTCACTGCCTGGCGCGTCATGTCGAGGTGCTCGCAGAGCTCACTCAGTGTCTGACCGTTGCTGGTGTGCAATTGATCCAAGGAGTTTCCTGCGGCTCGGATCGGCGAGCGCCTTGAACACCTCGTCCACTATCGCCAATATAGGCAACCCAATGGTTGCATGTCAAGTCGCCGTCAAGAAAGAAAGTCCAGACTCATTGGTGTTACGGATTTTGATGTTCACGCCACTGACCGAACCATTGACGGCACGAGCTGCATCGGAATCCGCAAGTTTTCGATTATTCGAAACTCGAACTCATAACCCTTGACGACAATGAAGTGCTTCGTCGCGCTTGAGGAAAATCAGTCGCAGGGCTCATACACGGAGCAATCGTGCCTCGCGACGCATCCGCGGAAATAGTGAACGCTGTTTTTCGACCGTCACACCAGTGGCTGCAAACTTTGCAGCAGCGTCGGAATCAGCTCCGACACCGTAGGATGGATGTGCATCGCGCGGCTGACCGTTGTGTAAGGCGCTTTGGCATACATGACGTCGAGCAGCAAATGAATCACTTCGTCACCGGTGACGCCGAGAATCGCGGCGCCGAGGATCTCCTTTGTCCTTGCGTCGACGACCACTTTCATGAACCCTTGCGTCTCGCCCTTCTCCACCGCGCGCGCCACGCGGGCCATGGGTCGAGTCGCGACCAGCGCTT
>VBKX01000015.1:0-2279 GCA_005879435.1 Deltaproteobacteria bacterium | reverse complement strand
GGCGGATCGGTGAACAACGCGTAGGTCATGATCCGGTCCGAAACCTTGCGCGGATCGTTGTCGAGAATATTTGCCGCGACGATTTCGTAATCGTTGTAAGAAGTATGGGTAAACGCGCCGCGACGGTTACAATCACCGAGCGACCAAACCCCCGGAATATTCGTGCGCAATTGATCATCCACTTTGATATAGCCCGCGCTATCGATTTCGATTCCGGCTTTGTCCAGTGCCAAGTCATCCGTGTTCGGCACCCGTCCCACGGCAAGTAATAAATGAGACCCGGCCACTTGCCGGCTCGCCTCGGCGCAGTCCAAGCCGACGACGATTCGCTCGCCTTCGCGGCGTGCGCTTATGCATTCCGCGTTCAAGCGAATCTGGATGCCCTCGCTTTGCAAAATTTCCTGTATGGCGTTGGAAACATCTTCATCCTCGCGCGCGATCAAGCGCGCGCCCTTTTCGATGATGGTGACGTTGGCGCCGAAGCGCCGATACATTTGGCCAAACTCCAAGCCAATGTAGCTGCCGCCGATGATGATCAAATGTTCCGGCAAAAAGTCCACGTCCATCATGCTCGAGTTGGTGAGATAAGGCACCTGATCCAATCCCGGCATCGGCGGTACCAGCGCGCGCCCGCCGACGTTAATAAATATTCGCTCGGCCTCAAGCGTCTCACTGTTCACACGCACCGTGCAAGCGTTCTCGAAACGCGCGTGGCCGTGATACACCGTGCCGTTCTTGAGGCCCCGCATCCACTCTACCACACTCTTGTTCGAGCGTCCGGCAATTTCGTCCTTGCGTGCTTTCACTCGTTTCATGTCGACGCGGATTTCGCCGCCGATCGAAATGCCGTAGTCGCTGGCGCGCCGCGTTAGATGGGCCGCATAAGCGCTCGCGACTAAGGTCTTGGTCGGAATGCAGCCGGTGTTCACGCAAGTGCCCCCGAAGCGCTTGCGCTCGGTGATCGCCACTTTCATACCTGCCTCGGACAGACGTGCCGCAAGGGCGGGTCCAGCCTGGCCGGTACCAATCACGATTGCATCGAATCGTGCGGTCATAACATCACCCCTCTCGTGGGTTCACTATCTGTATGCATATCTTTCAATCCCGCCGATCTGGCTCAATTGTATCTTATTCCCGGTTCAGTTTAAGAGCCGCGAAAAACGCCGGCTCGGACTCTTAAACGTCGATCCCGACTGCTCCCGCGGGATGCCTGATCGCTCAACAACGGAGCACGAAATCTTCTGCTCACTGCAGGCTAATCCCTGCAGTAGATCGTTCATGTGCTCCGCCCAACCAAGACAAATCTCTGTAAAATCAATGGAAACCTTTTTTGCGACACGTGGCATCAATGTTGCGGACTCTTTTGGCATTTCCGTTACAAGCACTTCGTTTCTAAATACTTTTGGGCTCAGTCAGCAGAGAGAAGGAGCTATTCGTTGTGAATTTGCCTACGCCGTCATTCATCGAGCTACGTCGTGCCCTGTTGGATGAGTCGGATAAGATTCCCCGAGGAAAGCGCGATTTCATAAACGATGGAAAAATGTTTCTGAGAAGCCATGGAACTCTGCGTGCAGCTAAGAAGATTCCGACGCCTCTCAGCTCATTCAACCGCAAAATTCAACGGCCGCATGTCGGCGGTAAATTCTTATTCATCGGCAACGAAAAATTTTGGGTGCGAGGAGTCACCTACGGAGCGTTCAGACCGGGTCCGAACGGCCAGGAATATCATGATCCAGCGGTTTTGGAGAGAGACTTTTCTCTGATGGCCGCGAACGGACTCAATGCAGTCCGTATTCCCCATACGATGCCGCCGCGGGAGCTTCTCGACATCGCTCAAAAACACGGCCTCCGCGTCATGGTCGGTTTATCTGCAGAACAGTATGCGGGCTTTTTGATTGACCAAAAAGGTGCTCCTGACGTTGAAGAATTGGTGCGCGCAAAAGTGCGTTCCTGTGCAGGACATCCCGCCCTTCTTTGTTATGCGCTTGGGAATGAGATCGCAGCACCTGTCGTTCGGTGGCTAGGTCGCGGACAAGTAGAGAGTTATCTTGAGAGCCTATACTGGGCGGTGAAAGCAGAAGACCCGAACGCCCTCGTCACCTATGTAAACTATCCTACAACCGAATACCTTCATCTTCCTTTCTTAGATCTTGTGACTTTCAACGTTTATCTTGAATCGGAGAATCAACTTGACGGCTACTTGGCACGACTCCATAATATTGCCGGAGATCGACCCTTGCTGATGAGCGAGATCGGTCTCGACAGTCTTAGAAATGGCG
>VBKX01000488.1:4204-4762 GCA_005879435.1 Deltaproteobacteria bacterium | reverse complement strand
TGACGAAATCGCCGATCCAGCCGAGCAGAAAATGAATCGGCAAATTGACGAGCGCGAAGCCGGCGAGCAGCACCGAGGCTTCGGTTTGACTCAGACCCTTCCACACCATTATCGGAATAAAATGCGTCGTGACCGTGGTGAAAGCCGCGGAGCGCGCGGTCATCGATACGATCAGCGTCCAGAAAATCGGCGAGCGCAGCGCCTGCATCGCGGTGACGTTGCGGTCGCCGTTCGCGGTGGACTTGTTCGCGTCGGCGGTGCGGGTCGATTCAGCGCGCTCGAGCGGTTCGCCGTCGGGCGCCAGACCCATGCTTTCCGGCGATTTGCGCACCATTAGGGTCAGCGGCAGACCGATGACCAGAAACAGCACACCGGAAATCAACGCCGCGTGGCGCCAGCCCATAGTCCTGATCAATACGGCGAGGGCAGGGGTGATGATTGCGCCGCCGATGGGCACGGCAGCACTGACCACCGTCATGGCGCGGGCGCGCAGACGAATAAACCAACTGTTGGCGACTATGGTCGGCGCGTGAACGAAGCCGGCGGTGAACGAAACCG
>VBKX01000488.1:0-4198 GCA_005879435.1 Deltaproteobacteria bacterium | reverse complement strand
AAAGACGTGTAATCGTGCACCCGGGAAAAAAGAATGTAACCGACGCCGGCGAGCAGAGCGGCGGTGATCATCATCGGCTTGGGGCCGTAACGGTCGACCAGATAGCCGACCAATGGTGAGGCGAACGATCCTTGCGCGCGCGCCAGGGAAAACGCGAGGGAAGTCGCCGCGCGGCTGAGGCCCAGCTCGTTAGTCACCGGCAAAAAGAAAACCGTGAATCCGTATTGATGGAGACCGCCGCCGAGGATGCGCAGAGCGGAAACAAGACCGATCATGCGCCAGCCGTAGTAGAGGCCGGAAAGGCGTTTGCGCAGGGTGTTCGTGCTCACGGATGTCGGAAGGCTTTTCCGTCGCCCGGCTCGGATTCAGAAATTACTCCCGCCAAGGCGCAAAGGCGCTAAGGTTTAAAAGATTTAGTTGTTAAACTCTGAACTTTGCGGCTTGGCGCCTTTGCGGGAGATATTCCGAAATTGTTTCGGTTGCAACGTTATTTTGCCCCGATCCAGCCGGCATTGGAGACGTCGATCACCTGATCCTCCGGCCCGATGCACTTCACTTCGAAGTACGATTGCGGCTGCGCGGGATCTTTTGGCGCGGCTTCGTGCCGGTCGTTCAACGATTTTCCGCCAAGGTCTTTAATGCGCGAAACCGCCGCGTCGACATCGTCGACTTGAAAGCCGATGTGGTCGACGCCGAGCTTCATAGTTTCTCCCTCGACGACGGCGCGAAAGTTCAAGATCGCGATATTCAGATAGCCGTCGGTCAAATAAATGCCGCTCTGGTGTTTGATTTGCGCCATGGACATGGTCCCTTCATGCCGAGATTAGATTGAAGTACGGACTGCAGCGAGCCGATGGCGGCTAAGTTAGTACAACGACCCGCAGGTCGCAACTGTGCTGACTTGGGATGATCGTCGCCGCATGGGGGGCGAGGTACGGGAGGGATTTTCACCCGCGCGCGAAATCTTTCACCACTTTTTCCCCGGCGCTTCTCCGCCCCAGAGCTCTTTCAGATAGCCGCTCTGCCACAGATTTTGCGCGAAGCTGTTATCGTAAGTCTCGGCTGGTTTGCGGCGCACGTTGGCGCCGGACTGACGCAAGTTCTCGATCGCTTCGGCGACGCGCGCCGCTGGGACGTTGATCCTTCGATTGATCAGCCGCTTGGCGTAGTCATCGTAGGCCGACTGCGCGGAGTCCGGGTCTTTGAGGGCCAAAACTCGGCTGACGGAGTGCTTTGCTTTGTCGGGATTCTTCTCGACGAAATAAACAGTTTCCGCCAATGCGGCGACAAATTTATGTACGATCGCGGGGCGTTCTTTGAGCATCCGCTCATTGGTAAAAAAACTGCTGTAAATGGCGGGTAAATTGAGATCGTCAAGATGATAAATGACGTTGAAACCATCCCGTTTGGCGCGCGCGTCGAGGGGCGGAGTCACCATGGTGGCGTGTCCCAGATCTTGCTGCAAAGCGGTATAAACTTCGGTTTGACCGGCGCCACCGATGTGGCGGATTTTTAGATCGTCGGCGCCGAAGTTGAGTTTCTTCATCAAGACCCGAATGAGTGTGTCGGGCGTTCCGCCGGGCCGGGTCACAATGAAAATTTTGCCCTTTAGATCTTCGACTCTTTTCACTTCTTTGCGTGCGATGATGACCCACGGTAAGCCGACGAGTGGCGCAGCGATCATCTTCGCATCGGCGCCGGCGGCCAAGCTCGGAATGATCGCGTCGGCGGTGCAATAGAGAAACTGCAGCTCGTTGGCGGTAAGCGCTGCCACGGATACTCCGGCCCCGCGGACGAGAAGAAACTCGACTTTGAGTCCGTATTTGTCGAACAGATGATGGTCCAGCGCGGTGTAGAGATGCATGAAACCGCCGCTGATGGCGCACGCGGCGACCCGAACGTGAACAACGGGCTCACCCGGCTTGGCGAGGTACGGATTTGCCTGAACCTTAACCGGGTCTAATGCCAGCAGCAACGCGAGCGACCCGAAGGCGCTCCGCCAGAAAAATTGCCAGAAAATTTTCACTTTCGATTGCGAACTCTTGCGATATGCGTCGGTTTACATGGGCGGCATCGTTCCGCCGACTCCGGCGGTGATGCGCGTCGCAGTAAGGGTGCCGTCTTCGCCGCGCACCGCCGCAATATAGACGCCGACGCCGGGCTTCAGCAGAGACGGATCGCCTGCGACATTCTTCACGATCGGCGTCCCGGGCGGTACTAAGATTTTTTGCTCGCCATCTTTATATTTCAATGTCAGCAATTGGCCCTGAGCTTTCTCTACCGGGACTTGCTCCACTTTTTCGACGTTGGCGTTGGTCATGGTGGAGCCGGGCTGGAGATCCCACGGCCGGTGGCCTTCGCCGGTGCCACGAGAACTTTCCGGAAAGATGTGGACCTCGAGAGCTTTGAGCGTGCCGTCCGTCTGTTTGACAGCCGTGGCGCCGACGTAGCTTCCCGCGCCGATGTCGGAGAGCTTGGCGGCTTCCACTCCGCCGATGCGGACATTGTCGGCGAACTTGACCATGACGTCGCCCGCGGCCGTGGTCACTTTAAGCGCACCTTTTTCAACCGCGGCAATCTTGCCGCGTATCGTCACGGGTTTGCCTTGTGGCGCTTGCGCTTGCACCAGCGGTAGTTGGCAGACGGCCGCGGCCAACGCGAGAAGGACCGTCATTTGCGAACGAATAAACATGCGTTTCATGGTTTTCATCTCCTTGCCTAGAGCGCGATAAACTTACTTGTCCAAAGTCGCCAACGCCTTCTTGTAGAATCTTTCATCCACGTATTTCTCCGGCTTGGGCACCGGCGGCTTCATCAGCCCCGCGACTTCGCGCAGCTCGAGCACTGTTCGAATGCCTTCCATGTCGATGCGGCTGCGCGGTGTCAGGCCCATCGTGGGACTCAGGGTCGCCGCGTACATGGCCTCGGCGCGCCCCTTATTGTTCTTGGTTTCGCCCAGCAGCAGCTGGATGACTTCATCCTTGTTCTTCGGATTCTGCAGCCAATCGGTGGCGCGGATCATCGCTCGATTAAAACGCACGACAAGATCTTCGTTGGCGTTGGCCCACACTCTGCGCGTGGCGCCGAGCCCGCGCGCGTAATGCTTGACGTAGTCTTGCGCCTGGGCGAGCACTTTGAAGCCGCGCTTTTGGATTTCCTCGTCGGGCATGCTCATCATCGCGCCGGAGGCGTCGCCCCGGCTCATGGCATCGGCCCGCGCGGTGGTGTTGCCGAAAGACTTCACCTCATAGTCTCGCTTCCACTCGAGGCCATGCTTTTTCAAGATAGCCATGGCAACAACCGCGTAGCCGGTGGTGACCGCGTCGGCCGCCAAAAGCTTTCCTTTGAGGTCTCGATAGTCATTGATCCCGGGGGCGACAACGAGCTTCTGATCGACGCCCTGGCTGCCACCGAGAAAAATAACGAAATCGTTTTTTTGCGGGTCTTCGCCTTGGCCTTCCGCCCAGGCAATGACATTGTCCGCATTGTTGAGGATGAGATCGTAGTTGCCGCTGATCAGATTACGCAGCAAGGTCGGCGAGTCGGTGACGGTACTGATTTCGACGCGAAGGTTTTCCTGCTTGAGAAAATTTTTGCCTTCCGCGGCGATGATCGCCGCATCGCGATTGAACAGTCCTATTTTGATGATGTCTTCGGCCATGGCCTTGATCGGCAGCAATGTTAACGCAACTGCCAATACCCCCTTTGTGAGTTTCATTCCGGCTACCTCCACACGACTATGTCCACTTGAGTGTGTTACTTGTCAAATTAATCCTGCGAGCGCAAGACAAAGGTAAAATTTTTAGGCGCCGGGAAATAAGTTGGGACTTGCGCAACCGGCGAGCTGGTTACGACGTGGAGCGGTTTCGTTCCATCGGGTCGGAACGCGGGGCAGTCTCGGTTCGTTCGGCACTGCGTTGACTGTTGACGGGATCGAGCACGGTTGTCAGCGTCTTACGCAAAGTCTGCAGCGATTTGTTGAGCTCGCCGCGGATGGCTTCGGTCGTTCGGAACGCTTCGTGCAGAATTTCTTCGTCGTGTTTTTCTTTCATACCGGCCAGGATGCGCGCCCGCGCCGCGACCAGCTCGGTGCGTTTTTTTTTGGCGACATCGAGATAGGGCTTGATGCCTGCGATTAATATCCCGCCGGTGATACCGGCGAAAAAGAGCAGCAGGTCGGATATCCAGTCGCGCATCT
>VBKX01000487.1:2670-3501 GCA_005879435.1 Deltaproteobacteria bacterium | reverse complement strand
ACAGATCACCGTAAACTTTTTTTGCCGTTAAAACCCGTTGTGTCGATATACAGGTTTGGCCGGCATTGCCGTATCCGGTCGTCGCCAAGACGGTCGAAACTTTGTCCAAGTCCGCGTCGGGCATTACGATCACCGGACTGTTCGAACCGAGCTCCATGGTTACTTTTTTAATCCCCGCTGTACGACAAATGCGCTCGCCGATCTCCCGGCTGCCGGTGAAGGTCACCTTGCGCACGCGCCGATCGGCGACCAGCGCGTCACCGATCTCACCGCCCGAGCCGGTGAGGCATTGAATGCCTTCGGCAGGCAGACCGGCTTCGAGTAAAATCTCCGTCAGCTTCAGCGCCGATAACGGTGTGTCCGAAGCCGGTTTTACGATCACGGAATTGCCGGCGGCCACCGCTGGTCCCACCTTGTGGGCAACTAGATTTAATGGGAAATTGAACGGCGCGATCGCCGCGACCACGCCGCAAGGGATGCGCAAGGTGAAGCCCAATTTTTTCGAGCCGGTTGGATCGGCGTCGAGGGGCACTGTTTCGCCATGCAGTCGCTTGGCTTCTTCCGCCGAGCCCATGATGGTCTCGACCGCGCGGTTCGCCTCGCCGCGGCCTTCGGCGATGATTTTTCCTTCTTCTTTTGAGATGAGCTGGCCCAGCTCCTCGTTGCGCGCCGCCATCATGTCCGCCGCTTTGCGCAATATCTTCCAGCGCTCATAGCTCGAGAGTTTGGCCATGACCTTCGCGCCGCGCTCGGCGTAGACGAGCGCCTTCTCCAAGTCTTGGGCGTCGGCGCGCGGTACAGTATCGATCACCGAATTGTCGAACGGGTTGG
>VBKX01000487.1:1853-2607 GCA_005879435.1 Deltaproteobacteria bacterium | reverse complement strand
TTTTTTCGGGTTTTTCAGCCCAGTTACCGGCAAGAAAAATCTTCACGTTCATTCCTCCGACGCGCTCGCGGCGCTCACTGGTTATCCTCATCTCGACCCACGGTGGCTCGATAAAAGCTCCGGCCGTAGGCCCGATGAAATGCCGTCCATTTCGACCCCGGCTCCTTTTCCGGCAGATTTTGAATCGCTTGAATCTTGCCGTCGAGGTCGTCCAGCGAATGTAGAATTACGGCTTCCACCGTCTGCGGCAACTTTGGTGAACCGAACTCGTAGGCGCCATGATGGCTGACCAGCATGTGCTTGACCAACATAGCCAATTCTTCCGGAAAATCCGGAATCATTGCGATCTTCTGGTTCACCATCTCGACTTCCATGACCAGGTGACCCAGAAGCTGACCGGCATCGGTGTATTCCACCGCTCGGTCAAAGGAAAACTCATAAACCTTGCCGATGTCGTGGAGAAAGCCGCCGATGAGTAAGATGTCGACGTCGATGTCGCGGTAATTCTCGACAACTTTCTGAATGAGCTTCAGCAAAGACAGAGTATGTTCCAGCAACCCGCTCAAGTAAGGATGGTGAATCGTCTTGGCCCCGGGCGCGTGCTTTAATAGCTGCATCAATTCCGCGTCGGCAAA
Organism: Deltaproteobacteria bacterium; assembly: GCA_005879435.1. GTDB lineage: Bacteria > Desulfobacterota > Binatia > UBA9968 > UBA9968 > DP-20. The sequence continues at coordinate 1,972 of VBKX01000487.1, read as the reverse complement.
GCAGGCTTCGGCGAGTGCGAGAAGATGCGGGTTTTTGATGCCGCGGAGAATCTTTTGAAGCTCTTCCAGCATAGTTTCCGGATCGAAGGCGCTTTTCGGCAAAAAGTCTTCCGGCGCGA
>VBKX01000487.1:0-1695 GCA_005879435.1 Deltaproteobacteria bacterium | reverse complement strand
GGCCGCGCACGCGGACAAAATCATTCTTGTCGAACCCCCGGCCTAGGTCATCGGCGCGGTCCCACACCCGGGCTTCGATCTCGCCGCTGCGGTCGATCAGCTTGAGCGTTAAATAACTGCTCCCGCCTTTGGTGACGCCATGATTCTTCGACGCAACCAGAAACAGAGCGTCCACCAACTGATTATCGCGAATATCGGCGGCGTACAGCGACTTCATGCGAATACCCTCCGAGAGTTATCTTAAAGCCTGCGCCAACTCATAGAGCGAACGAACCAAAAAGCGCTGCAAAAAAACGATGGCGATCCACACCACGATCGGCGAAAAATCGAAGCCACCGGCTAAAACCGGCAACCTCTGGCGCACCCGTTCCAGCACGGGCTCCGTCGCCCCGTAGAGGAATCGGACGATCGGATTGTCAGAGTCGACATTGACAAAGGAAATAATAAATCGACCGATCAAAATCCAAATATAGGCCCACAAGACATAGTCGAGGACCTGTGCGACGGCAATAAGCAAATTCGCAAGAATAAACATCAGGTCACAGGCTTCTAGGGCCGAACAGCGCGGTGCCGATGCGCACGATCGTGGCGCCCTCTTCGATCGCGACGGTGTAGTCGTGCGTCATACCCATGGACAATTCTTGCAGATCCACATTCAAATATCGCGACTCGTTTAGCTCTTCGCGCAGCTCCCGGAGGTCGCGAAAATAAGGCCGCACCTTTTCGGGATCGTCTTGGAAGGGCGGCACGGTCATCAAGCCCTCGATACGCAAATTTGACAGCTCGGCGATCTCCTCGAGCAGCGCTGCAACGCCGTTTCTGTCGATGCCGCTCTTGCTTTCTTGCCCGCCGAGATTGACTTCGACAAGAGCGCGAATGGGCTTGCCGCGCCTGCGTCCTTCTTTATCGAGCTCGCGCGCCAATGCCACATTGTCCAACGATTCGATCATATCAAAGATCTCTACGGCTATTTTGGCTTTGTTGCGCTGCAAGTGTCCGATCATGTGCCACTCGACCTGGGCGGCAATTTGCTTTTTCTTTTCCTTTGCCTCTTGAACGTAATTCTCGCCGACCAGGGTCACGCCGGCTGCAACCGCCGTGCGCAGAGCGTCAATGCTCTGGGATTTCGCGGCGGCGAGCAGTTTGATCTTCGTCCCATCGCGTCCTGCCTTCGCTGCGGACATCGACCATGAGGGGAATTGCTTACCACATTAAGAATGATAATTCACTCTCGCTGGCCGCGTAGCTTGAACGGTGCGACCGAGTCCAGTACAAGTTTCCTGCGAGGAGGAAAACTCACCACGCCGTTGGAATATCTGCCGATCATGGCACAGAACGCCGCGCCCAAGCCGGAGCGCGAATTGGCGTCGCCGTCGAAAACGGCGTGGTGTCCGCTTAAGAAGCCTATAAGCGAATCACGCGTCGCCCTGCTCAGCAGCGCGGCGCTGCGGCTGGCAAACCAGGATCCCTTCGTCCCACGGGAAGATCTCAGTTATCGGCGTGTCGCGTCTGATCCGAAAGCAGGCGAGATCATCATCGATCATCATTCGGGAATCGGCAGAGTCCCAAAGGCGGATCCTGAGATCGTGTTTCCGCGCACGGCTTTGGCAAAGCTGGTTGATGAACGAATCGTCGGAATGCTCTCACCCTTTCACTTGTCCTTCATGGGCGGCTTGCGGCGGCACCGCGAGATCG
>VBKX01000486.1 GCA_005879435.1 Deltaproteobacteria bacterium | reverse complement strand
GCGGTGAAACCGATAATCACCGCGCCGATTTCAATTGCGGTGTCGGCCCGGTCCGCTCGTCCCAACGCGGCAAATCTTTTCGTCGATGCTGTGCTGTCTAGAGAAGGTGCCGATCTGTTGAATGCCATGGGACGAGTGCCGACGCGAAACGACGTCTCACCTTCAGCAAAACGACTGGATCCCAAAGCTCTCGATCTCGTTCCGCTCCATGTCAGCAGCGACGAAATGGACCCGGAAGATTTTCGCAAGAGCTTCGGGTTGCGGTAGCGGAAAGGATCGCCGCGCCAAGCCAAGCGAGCTGCCGAATTCGTTTCGAGCCGTCGCCGACAGCCGGATCGTTCGCGAGCTTGACCAGAGCGGATTCATCAAGGCCGTACAACAGTAAGGCGTTCAAAATGTTCAAGCCGTTCAAAACGTTCAACCCCCACCTCTGTCCTCCCCCGCGGTCGCGGGGGAGGATCAAGGAGGGGGCTTGAACCGAGCGCAGCGGTTGAACGATTTGAACGCCTGCTTAACCTCACAGCCCGTAGAACCGTTTGGCGTTGTCGTAGATGATTTTCTTCTTCGCTTCCCGGCTTAGGTCTTTACGGCCGAAATGTTCCTTCACCAGCACGCGCATGTCGGTGCGCGTGGCTTCGTGGGGGAAGTCGGACGCCCACAGCAGGCAGTCGTCGCCGAGCAATTCGACATCGCGTTTCGTTGTCACTTCTTCGCCGCATTGAAAGTAGAGCTGTTTTCGCT
>VBKX01000485.1 GCA_005879435.1 Deltaproteobacteria bacterium | reverse complement strand
CGTGCAATCCCAGGCGTCGGTGAAGCGTTTGAGCGAGATATCGCCGTAAGTGGCGGCGTCGAGAAAGACGACACGGTTTTGCTGCCGGTTCATGCCGGAGTTTTCTCCCGGGCCTCGATCTCCTTTGCGTCTTCCCAAAATCGATCCATCTCTTCGAGGGAGGATTGATCGAAACTCTTGTTGGCTTGCTGCAGTTTGGTTTCGATGTGATGAAAGCGCCGGGTGAAGCGGTCGATGGTTTGCGCCAGTATCTCTTCGGCTTCGACGTCGAGGAACCGGGCGAGATTAACGAGCGAGAAAAACAAATCGCCCAGCTCTTCGCCTGTGCGAGCTTTGTCGCCGGACTCGGCGGCGTTCTTAAGTTCGCGGATTTCTTCCTCGACCTTGCCCCAAACCGGCCCAATGTCGGGCCAATCGAAACCCAGATGCGAAGCTCTTCGGGTGATGCTTTGGGCGCGGGCTAGCGCCGGCATCGCCTTGGGCACGTTGCCAAGAGCCGATTTCGATTCGCCGTCTTTTCGCTCGTTCGCTTTGATCTGCAACCGTTGCTTCAGAACCGAAGCGGTGTCTTGCGGGATCGGTTCGCCGGCGAATACGTAGGGATGGCGGCGGATGAGCTTGTCAGTGAGTTGAAGGATGACATCCTTCGCTGTGAATCTGCCTTCTTCGGCGGCGATTTGGGAGTGAAAAACCACTTGGAGCAAGACATCGCCCAATTCTTCTTTTAGCTTTTTTGGATCGCCGTCGTCCAAAGCGTCGATAAGCTCATAGGTTTCCTCGAGCAAGCAAGGTTTGAGAGAAAGATGAGTCTGCTCCTTGTCCCAGGGGCAGCCGGTTTCGCTGCGCAGCCGTGCCATCACGTCCAGCAATTCGCCGAACTTTTCTTCGGTTTCTTTGTCATTCACGAGTCGACCTCCACGGCCGTTGCGACTTTTCTTGGCGCCCGGCACTGTGGTAGATCTTACGTGCCGCGTGTTTTGAAGTCCAGAAGAAGCGTTGGAGGAAAACGATGCCGAGTGTGACGATTGACGGAATCGATACCTATTATGAAACTCACGGTACAGGGGCGCCGATACTTATGTGCGCGCCCGGCGGTTTCGACGCGACCGTTGATAAGTGGCGCACGGCGACGGCCTGGACGGGAATAGATGCAATCGCGGCGCTTGCCACCGAACACACGGTCATTCTCTACGACCGGCGAGAGTGCGGCCGCTCCGGCGGGCGAGTGGAAAGATTGAGCTGGACGAGTTACACGCGCCACGGCAAAGCGTTGCTCGATCATTTGAACGTCGACACCGCATGGATCATGGGCGGCTGCATGGGTTGCTCAGTGGCGCTGGCCTTCGGCGCCCATTATCCTGAAGCGACCCGCGGTCTTTTGCTGCACTGGCCGGTCGGTGGTTATCGCTGGAAGGTGAACTGCCAAGAACGATTTATGCGCCACTACAACTTCGCCAAGCAAAACGGCTTGCAAGGCGTGGTCGACCGAGCGCGCGGCGGTAAAAGTTTTTGGATGGACTCGGAAGGCGGACCCTGGGCGACTGAGATCTCGCGCAATCATGCATTCGCGGACAATTTCGTCGGCCAGGACTTAGAGCGGTATTTGGGAATCGTCCTCACCAGCGGCCGCAGCCTGTTCGACCGCGACACCGCGCCCGGCGCCGAGCCGGAAGAAGTTATGGGCATCAAAGCGCCGTCACTGATCATTCCCGGCGATGATCCATCCCACGCGACTTCATGCGCGCACTACTTGCGGGAGCTACTGCCCAAAGCGGATTTCTGGAACGTCATGCCGCCGGAACAGACGACGCACGAGGTTTGTGATCGGGTGTTGGAGTTTTGCCGCGCGCATAGCTAATTTCGGTTGAAAATTTAGTTGTTCTGGGTGTGGACCGAGAAAAAGAAATTTGATAGAGCGATTGCAAAACGTTGAGCTTTACTAAGGAGGACGGGTATGGACGTGACGAGTTCGACAGTTCAACTTAATACTCCAGACGGAAAGATGGACTCCTATGTGGCGCAGCCTAAGGACAGCGGGAGCTATCCTGGAATCGTCGTCATTCAGGAAGCTTTTGGGGTCAATAGCCATATTAAAAAAGTTACCGAGCGGATCGCTGCCGAGGGCTACGTTGCCATCGCGCCGGATATCTTTCACCGTGAAACGGAGCGTCTGATTCCGTATTCCGATATGCCGAAGGCGATCGCGACTATGCAACGGGTGGTCGACAGCAAGGCGATGGACGACGTCGGCGCGGCAATCGCCTATTTGAAATCTCAAGGCAACGTTAAGTCCAGCTCTCTCGGCGTTATCGGTTTTTGTATGGGCGGGCGGCTGACGTATCTGACTACGGCGCATCACGCCAACGACATCAAGGCCGCCGTGCCGTATTACGGCGGCGGAATTCCAATGGGCAATCCGAGCCCGCTGTCGCGTACGGGCGAGATCAAATGTCCGATGTATTTGTTCTTTGGTGGCAAGGATCAGTTGATTTCGGCGGATCAGGTCAACCAGGTTAAGGCGGAGCTTACGGCGAAACAGGTTGATTTTAAGATGGAGGTCTATCCGGATGCGGGCCATGGTTTCTTCTGCGACGAGCGTGGCAGCTACCACGAGGCGTCGGCGAAAGATGCTTGGGAAAAGACCAAGGCATTCCTTGCCCAGCATCTAAAGAAGTAATCTC
>VBKX01000483.1:6723-9745 GCA_005879435.1 Deltaproteobacteria bacterium | reverse complement strand
TGTCTTCCTTTCGAAAATATTTATTTCCTGTCTCCACGTGAGTTTGAATGGCTCATCTATCTAGTAAAGGAGCATAAATTGACTCCTGGAGAGATAATTCGAAAAGTTATCGAGGAAGAAAGACGTGATAAGAAGTTGCAGTTCGGGCAACACCTTCGAAGCGTGTTTCCAGCCATGTTAGGTGCTCCCAGTTTTGTGAAAACTCCCTGCGATGTACTATTCGCTCAAGTTGAGCAAGTCCTATCTGAAAAGAAGCAGGATGCAGCGTTGAAGAATTGATCCACACATTCTGCATCTGTGCGATTTTCGCGGTTCCAGTTGCAAACAGCTCGTTTTCCGTTCACTTTCATCGGCAGAGCTTTTGTCGATGAAGAAAACTCCCGCGCTCGAACTCCGTGACGTTTCCTACGTTGCCAACAGTAAGACCATTCTTCATTCGATCAATTGGACGGTTCGCCAAGGCGAGCATTGGGCGATTCTTGGACCTAACGGTTCGGGCAAGACGACTTTGCTCAAATTGGCTTGTGGTTATCTCTGGCCGAATGCCGGCGGCGTTGTGCTACGCAAGGGTGAAGAGCTGACGTTTCTTCCCGAGCTGAGAAAGAGCATCGGTTGGGTAACAGCCGCGCTGGCGAGCGAGATTCCCGCTCAGGAAAATGCGCTCAACACTGTGGTGTCGGGAAAATTTGCGCAAATCGGCTACCTCGGCGGCATTTGGGGGCAGGCGAACAAGGCTGATTTTGCCGCTGCGCGACGCTATCTCAAAGAGCTTGATTGCGGTGATTTGCGTGGCCAAGAATTCGGTACGCTATCGCAAGGCGAACAGCAGAAAGTGTTGATCGCTCGGGCGCGCATGACGAAACCATATCTAATCATCCTCGACGAGCCTTGCGCCGGTATGGATCCCGGCGCGCGGGAAAAATTTCTCGCTTCACTGCGCAAGGTCGGGGGGCGAAAACAAATTCCTGCACTGATTTACGTCACGCACCACATCGAGGAGATCCTGCCGTTGTTCCGTCACACGCTGGTTCTGCGCGATGGCAAGGTGCTTTACGCAGGCCAAACCGGGCGTGTCCTTCGACATGATGTTTTGGAGGATTTGTACGGCGTTTCGCTAGCGGTTGTGAAACGGAAAGGACGCTATTGGCCCGTCGTTAAATGACCGCCGTGCGATTTGCGTCAGGTTCTACTCTCCCCGTCGTCTATACTCCTAGATTCATCATGGCTGCGCTCAATCAACCCGCTCCACCGCGAAACCGCTGGTGGTCTTTGTCGGTTGCCTCTCTGGCGACGTTGATCGTGACGGCGGACTCCGGGCAATTGAGCATCGCTTTGCCGCTAATCATCAAAGGACTGAACGCGGACCTGGCACTAGCGAGTTGGATTGCGCTCGTTTACGCCTTGATTACTGCGTCTTTGTATTTGCCCTGCGGCAGACTGTCGGACCTTTTCGGCGTGGGCAGATTATTTCTCGCGGGTTTTGTTGTGTACTCGTGCAGTTCGCTGTTCGCGGGCGTATCGCAGAGCGCCGGTCAGCTGATTTTTTTCCGCGCTCTGCAGGCTGCGGGGAGCGCACTCATCATGGCCAATAATTTTGCCTTGGTTACTGCGTTGTTTCCGCCCGCCGAGCGCGGCCGGGCGATGGGCATCGCTGGCGGAACAATCTCCGCGCTAGGTTATACCCTGGGGCCGGTGCTTGGCGGGTTACTGACGAGTGGTTTTGGTTGGCGCTCGAACTTTTATTTATCGGCAATCCTTGCCTTGCTCGGTTTCGCCGCGGCGCGGATACTCTTGCCCGAGGAGAGCTTTAAAGGCACGGGCGGGAAGAAAGAACCGTTCGATTTTGCCGGTGCCGCGAGCTTCGGCTTGGCGATTTCCTCGCTCCTGTTCGCCTTAGCGCTTGCGCAGAAAGGCGAGTGGCAAAATACCTGGGTTGCCGCGTCAACGTTCGTGGGTCTCATCATGCTCGGTTTTTTTATCTGGTGGGAGAAACGGGTCAATTTTCCGCTACTCGATTTGAGTATTTTTTCTATCGCAGCATTTACGCTGGGGAATACCGCCCGCTGGTTCAGCTTCCTTATCATGAGCATCAGCAATCTGCTGATGCCGTTTTTTCTACAACTGGCAATGCGGTTGGATCCGTTAAGTGCGGGATTGCTGGTGGCGCCTACGCCGTTTGCAATGGCGCTACTGGCGCCCCTTACCGGTTGGATGTCGGAAAGATTCGCACCGGAACGGCTCTGCGCGTTGGGGCTCACGGTGAACGGCGCAGCGTTGATCTTTTTAAGTTATCTTCGAGCCGACGCGAGCGCGATGGAAGTCGTCTTCGGGTTGGCTTTGTTGGGCGTCGGTATGGGGATCTTTCAGACTCCGAACAATAATTTGCTCATGAGCTCAGTGCCGCGACGCCGCTTGGGCATCGGCTCGTCGGTTTTGTCGATCGTGCGCAGCATCGGCTATGCCATCGGCGCGACGATGGCGACGGCCATCGTCAGTCATTATCTGTTGCTATCGACCGGCGACACGTCATTACAGAATCTTAGCGGCGCGGATGCGAGCGTCGGTTCCGACGCGCTGGTTCTTGCCGCATTCTTGCGCGGCTACCGTTGCGCCTATCTGGTCGCCGCAGCGATAGCTTTCGCCGGGGCGGTGATCAGTTTATGGCCGGTGCCGAAAGAAGACTTCCGGTGACCCTTCGATCGGTTGACGGGGAACTCTTGCATCGCGGCAGAGCCGAATAGCCAACGATACTAAACATGCGCCGCAGATTTCAGAGCGTGATTTAGCCGGATCAACAACCCGATGAACAATGTTAATAAGATCAGCTCGAGCATCAGCGGCAGCGCTTTCTGGTTCGCGAAGCCGAGCAAAAGCGGTAGGAACGCGCTGACGACGATCCATCCCGTCACGCCAATCTCGCGCAGCCCCTTCTGTTGAGGCAGTGGGCCGTCATGTACCATTAAAAGAGCACCTGCTGGCCACAGAACGCAAAGATCGTAATAGAGTAAGTGAGGCAACGTGA
>VBKX01000483.1:0-6611 GCA_005879435.1 Deltaproteobacteria bacterium | reverse complement strand
AAAAAGAACCATGAGGTTTGCCGGCAGCCCGGTAATCAAGTGACTCGGAATACCCTGTAGGCCGGCAAAAAAATAGGCGTCGCTGACGCGGTGGCTTTGCAGCCATTGTGACGTTACAGAGAATGAAAAGAGCGAAATCGTCAAGACAACGAGACCTGCGACGCCGAGGAACAATCCCGCCAAAGTTCGATTGCGTTTCGTCAGGGCGCACGCCAGCGCGACAAACGCGGCGACGACAAAATATTGGGGTTTGAGTAAGAGGAAAGACCAGACGACGCCCGCCGCCAGCGGCCACTGCCGAAGCAGGAGAAAGTACCCCAGGCACAACGGCGCCAAACCGAATCCGAGACCGAGTTGGCCCGCCCATAGAGTCAAAAAAATCGGACCGTATAGGAACGACAGAAAAAAGAGATCGCTGGTTTTTACGCCGTCAATCCGCGATAGCAGGAGCGCGCATAAGGCCAACGCAGTAACTGAGAGCACCTGCCAGAAAAAGAGGGAAAGATTGGGTCCGAAGAAACTGAACGGAGCAAAAAAGCCGGCGACGAGCGGGATGTACATGTAAGCGCCGGTGGATGATTTTGGTAGGTGTGGCAAAAGTGCGTGCGCGGCCCGATCGAACGGCGTATCGATGAACGAACGGGCGTCGGGTGGCGGATAGAGCTCAGTCGCTCGACCGGTCGCCGCCAAGTGGCCCGCGACGTAAAAGGTCATGATGAAATCGGATTCCTGGAATCTCTCGCGCTGTGAAAAGAGGTTGTTGTCGATCAGAAAAATGCATGTCGCCACCGTCCAGACGGTGGCCAGGAAAATCACGGCGCGGAATAAACTCGCAGAAGATCGGCTTTGCGCCATTCGAGCGATGTGTGATGAGCCGCGAAGGATTTGCTCAGTGCTCGCCGACTCCAACGCGGCCGATAAAGGGCAGCTTGAGCGCGGGATTGAAAAAATCGATGCCGAAGTTCAAGCCGAGTAAGTTTAATTCGAATCCTTCTTCACGCGCCACGGATACGCCGAGCAAGCCGAGCATGGAGAGTTGGTATCCGGTGCCGCTCGGCGTGCGGGCCCAGAGCGAACCGTTAATTGGATAATCCTTGCCGATAGCTGTTGCCGGCAGATCCATATGGAGCTCGGGCACTTTTCGCCCGATGTAAGCCATGAAGGTATTACTATTGGGGCCCGGCCATACTTTGTATTCGTCAGGGTAGGGATAGCTAGCCACCGCTTCGAGTATTTTCGGAATCGCTTGTGCCGCGGCATCGCCTCGCAGGTGGGTGAGCAAGGTTGGCTCATTACCGAACCAACGACCATCGGGAATTCCCGGTGCCGAGAACACCGCCGGCAGACCGCGAAATAGCCGCCAACCGATCACTTGATGAACGGTGTATTCTTTGGCGTTCTCGGGCTTGGTGGCGATCCAGGTATGGACGCCGAAGATGCCGCGCCAATTGAGCGCCCGCGCATAGTAGATTTGCACAACGGCTTCCGATGTTGTTTCCACGGGTGGCGCAATGCCGGCGCTGGAACGATCGGCCGTGCGGAAATCGCGGCCCAATGGTGCTTGTCCAGACAACACCGTATAAAGGGGCAGGGCGATAAAAAGCAGCAGAAAAAGTAAAAGCATTCGCGATCGCATCGACGTCGACTTGGGGGGAGTATAGCCCAGCGCGCCGATCAACTCCAGACTGTAACAAACCGGAAAAGTAAGGCCGTAGTTAGGCCGGATTATTGATTGTTCGACGCGTTCGAGTGATGATGCCGAACTGTTAGGAGCGACTTCGCAAATCATGGCAAAGGAAGTTCGCATCGGGCATAGTTTTGACGCGCATCGGTTTCGCCGCGGGCGAAAGCTTATATTGGGCGGTGTTGAGATTCCCCATGACAAAGGGCTTGCCGGCCATTCTGATGCGGACGCGGTCTTGCACGCGCTGATCAATGCGATCCTCGGCGCTATGGCTGAAGGCGATATTGGCACTCACTTTCCTGATAGCGACCCCGCGTACAAGAACATCGCGAGCACGGAGCTATTGAAAAAGGTGTTGCAGATCGCCGCGCGCAAGGGGTTCAAGCTCGTCAACGTTGATGTGACTTTGGTCACACAGCAGCCGAAGTTGTCACCGCACTATTTGGGGATGCGAAAAAGCGTCGCAAAACTCTGCCGCGTCGCCGAAAACCGGATCAGCATCAAAGCCGCGACCACAGAAAAATTGGGTTGGACGGGCACCGGCAAAGGAATGGCTGCGAACGCGCTAGTTTTGCTGAGTCGTTGAGCGGTTTTCACGCCGGTTGGTTGACAAAGAAAAAATTCTATAATAATCAACAACTCTAATCTCAGGTGACATCTGATCCTGCCAATTTAGCGTCCGAAGCGCGTGAACAAGAGGTCGAAAGGTTAGCCCAAGAGCTTGGCCGCCTCATTCAGGGCGCCGACCCTGAGCGACGCGAAGATCTCAAGGAGCTGGCGTTTGCTCTGATTCGCGAGGAGTTTATCCACAAGGCTGACGACGAGGCTGGCACTGCAGGATCGACTCCAGCACCGTTCAACCCGCTTGGGACCGGAGTCTTGATATTTGTTTTGGGAGCGGGATTGTCGTTCGTGTTTGGGCCCGTCGGGTTGGTTTTAATGCTCGGCGGGGTAATTTTTATCGTATGGGGCGCCGTGATCAGCTGGATTAAAGGGTAGACTTATTATGGCAGAACAGGAGAAAGAAAAACGCGGCATTTGGTCCCGCAGGGATTTTTTTACTCGGTTGGGATGGAGTGGTTTCGGGATCTTCGGTGGTTTGACTCTTTTGGGATTTCTCCGCTCGGCGTTTCCTAGGGTGTTGTTTCAACCTCCGGCGACCTTTAAAGCCGGTTCACCGAACGACTACGCCATCGGCGAAGTTAGCGAAAAATACAAACAGGACCAGCGCGTTTGGATCATACGCGAGGACACCGGTGTCTACGCCATCTTCGCAAAATGCACCCATCTCGGCTGTACGCCGCGTTGGCTGGCCGCGGAAAATAAATTCAAGTGCCCATGTCACGGCAGTGGGTTTTTCAAGTCGGGCCTAAACTTCGAAGGGCCGGCGCCGCGGCCGCTCGACCGCTTTAAGCTCTCCGTCGGCGACGACGGCCAGTTGGTCGTGGACAAAAGCAAGGTTTTCAAGATGGGACCGGGGGTAGAGCCCGACGAGCAATACGCGGACAGTGTCCTTAAAGTTTAACGGATAGGATCATGAGCCTGCTAGATAAAATCAAAAACGATATCGTCGAAAGCCACGTTTGGAAATCCATCTTTCGCCACGGCTACGAAGATACACCCCGCAACCGCGTCATGATGGTAACGGCCAACGTGTTTCTGCACCTCCATCCGGCTAAGGTGCGCCGCCATGCGGTCCGCATGCGGTTTACCTGGTGTATGGGTGGTCTCACTTTTCTGATGTTTCTCATCACCACGGTGACGGGGATTTATTTGATGTTCTATTATCGGCCAGTCGCCGAGTATGCCTACGCGGACATGAAGTATCTCGACAACGATATGCCCTTCGGCATGCTGATGCGTAACATGCACCGGTGGGCGGCGCATGCGATGATCGTGTTCGTTTGGCTGCATATGTTTCGCGTATTCTTGACGGGCTCGTACAAACCGCCGCGCGAGTTCAATTGGATCGTCGGCGTGCTGCTGTTGGTTTTGACCCTACTGCTGAGCTTTACCGGATACTTGCTGCCGTGGGATCAGCTGGCGATTTGGGCGGTGACCGTCGGCTCCAACATGGCTCGCGCCACGCCATTGCTAGGCTACGAAGGTCCATTCGCCGATTTTGTCGGCGCCAATCCGATCTACGACGCCCGAGCATTTTTGTTTGGCGGTGGTGAAATCGGTCCGCACACGCTGCTGCGCTTCTATATTTTGCACTGTATCTTCATTCCGCTGGTGGCCAGTATCTTGATGGCCGTCCACTTCTGGCGCATCCGCCGTGATGGATTTTCGGGTCCGTCTTTATAGTAATTTCAAAGTCGAGGCACGCAAATGGCAGAGGCTGCTCGCGAACGAAAGCTTCCCGTTGACGACAAAGTTCACACTTGGCCGCATTTGGTGCGGATGGAGTTTCTCGTCGCTCTATTTGTCCTGGTCGCGCTGACGCTGTGGGCCTTGACGGTCGATGCGCCGCTGGAGGAAGCCGCAAACCCCACGCGCACGCCCAATCCGTCCAAAGCGCCGTGGTACTTTCTCGGACTCCAGGAGATGCTGGTTTACTTCGATCCCTGGAACGCCGGAGTCGTGCTGCCAAGTCTCATCATCGTCGGCTTGATGGTGATTCCCTACATTGACATCAATCCGAAGGGCAACGGCTACTATTGTTTCAAAGACCGGAAGTGGGAGCTCCGATCATCATCGGCACATTCTTCCGCGGTCCGGGCTGGAACCTATTTTGGCCGTGGCAGAAATGGGACCCGCACAAAGTCGTGGCGCTGACCAACGTCGATCTGCCCTATCTGGTCGGGTTCAGAGACTATTTGTGGTCTGCGGTGTTCAGCCTTGTGATGATTGGTGCGTACTTCGTGATCACGATCTCGTTATTTTACTTCTTTGTTCTTAAAGTCAAAGGCAAAGAGTTTCTCGAACGCTGGGGGATGGATCGTTTCTCGATCACCGCGGGGCTGGTTGCGCTCATGCTTTCGCTCCCGGCGAAAATGGCATTGAGGCTGCTGTTCAACGTCAAGTACGTGTTAGTCACGCCTTGGATCAATATTTAAATGTTTTACGTGGCGAAGATTCTCCAGGCATTGGGCCTCGCCGATATCGGCTACGCCCTATTCGTCGGGGTTATGCGAAACTCATCAATGGCTGAAGAAATCGTGCTGTCATTAATCGGTCTCGGGGTATTTTCCTTGGGACGCGTGCTGGAGCGCAAGGTGGCATAAGGGAGTCGGGATGGCGGAGCGGGGAGTCGACCCAAAAGAAGAGAAAAAATCCTACGGCAGTGTCTTCGTGATCGGCATCGCCCTTTTGGTGGCGTTGTCTATATGGGCCTATGTGGATGACAACTTCACGCGGCGGCCGTGGAAAGTGGTTCAGGCCCGATTTTATCGGCTGGACTATAGCCGGGCCCAAGCGGCTTACGACGAAGAGGACAAGAAGCTTAGAGATGATGCCAAGTATCAAGAGCTCGCGAAAAAGCTCGCGGCTTATCAGTCAAGTCTGGCGGGCGGCGAGCTAGGCAAGAAACTCAAGGCGCTCGAAAGCGAGGAAGCTCGGGCGACGGTTAAGTTCCAAGAGATCGACCAGAAAGTCAAGGACGTAAAAAGCGAGCTTGAAGAAGCGTGGTACGAACATGATCACGCGGTCCAGCAAAAGCGCAATCCCAAACCTTACCTGGACCTTATCGGCGACCTTGACAAAAGAAAGGCGCAGTTGGACAAAGAGCTTCTGCCCGCGCGCGACAGACGCGTTCAATTAAAGGAAGAAATAAAAAAGATCCAATCCGGCGCCAAGGAAATCGAAGACGAACTCGCCAAGATGACGGCGGAGCGGGACAAATGGGTCCGGGTGATGGAAAACGCGACGTTCAAGCTCGGTCCGATGCGTCCCTACAAGATTCCCAAGATTCAGCAGGTGTCTCTCGATCAGTTTGACCGTAACCGCTTCGATCAGCCGGTAGCGCGCGTCGATCGCTGCCAAACTTGCCACATGGCGATCAACCGACCCGGTTTTGAAAAAGAGGCCAATCCTTTCAAGACTCATCCAAGGCGCGAAGTGCTTTTAGCGGACAACGCGCATCCGCCGGATAAATTCGGTTGTACCGGGTGCCATGAGGGTCAAGGCGTCGCGGTCAACAGCGTCCATCAAGCCCACGGCGAAGGTCCTCTGTGGGAATTGCCGCTGCTGCGCGGCTCTAAGGCGCAATCGAGCTGCACTTCATGTCATCTGGATGTGCAGAAATTCGCGGACGATGCGCCGTTGCTTGTTGAAGGTCAGCGACTCTTCGAACAGGTCGGTTGCACCGGTTGCCATTTGGTCAAGGGCTACGAAAATATTCCGAAGATTGCGCCGAGTCTGTTGAAGATCAGCGCGAAAGTCGATCCGAGTTGGATGGTGCGCTGGATCGAGAACCCGCATAAATTTCGACCCCGCTCGCGCATGCCGAATTTCGACCTCAAAGAGGACGACGCCATCGCGCTCGCTTCTTACATTTGGTCACAGTCTAAAGAAGAAGGCGATAAGTGGACGCAGGAACATCCCGCTCCCGCGGGATTGCGCGAGGGCGATGCGAACGCCGCTGCAAAAGGCAAAAAACTGGTTGAAACCATCGGTTGCAAAGGGTGCCACGGTTTTGCCGACGGTGAGTTTACAACCCCGCTCGGCAAATCAAAGGACCTGGTGCCGAACTTAAAGGATATTTCAACTAAAGTCGGCCCGCAGTGGATTTACCATTGGCTGAAAAATCCACGCGGTTTTTCGCCCGATACGCGGATGCCGAGCCTGCGCCTATCGGACGATGAAGCTCTATCGATAACGACATACTTGACCACGCTCGGCGCGAAGAGCGACCCCATAGCGGGGATTCAAGAAAAACTCGCCGATGCCGCTAGTATCAAGAAAGGCGAATCGCTGGTGCGTAAGT
>VBKX01000482.1 GCA_005879435.1 Deltaproteobacteria bacterium | reverse complement strand
TTTCAACAAGCATTCTCGTAACAGTAGTGGATGACGATGAATCCGTCCGCGACGCTCTTAAGGGCTTTTTGCAATCCGTCGGCTTTACCGCTGAGATCTTTTCATCAGCTGAGGCCTTGCTCGGTTCGGATGTTCTCGATAGGACGAGTTGCTTGATCGTGGATGTTCATATGCCGGTCATGACCGGCTTAGAGCTTCAATGCCGCTTGCGCAACGATCAATCTCGAATCCCGATGATCTTCATTACAGCGGGCGACGATCCTGCGGCGCGAGCGCAAGCTCTGCAGGCCGGAGCGGTAGACTTCCTGCGAAAACCGTTCGCCGGCGATACCTTATTGGACGCAATCCACACGGCTCTCGGTCGACCTGTTTCGAGCGCTGTGGCGTAATCTAGACATGAGGCGATATATCGACTCAGGTTTGGATCACGATTCAAAGGCGATCCGCTGCATCTTGCGCGGCAAGGTGCCTTAACTCCGTGAGTTGCTCTCGCTCACGGTACGGTTCCCGGCGCTGGCACAATCCTTGCCATATCGCTTTGAGGAAGCATGTTTACAAGCTGCTTACTCTCGTGTTCGACGCAAGGTCACTTTGAGTTTCGTGCAGTCAAGAAGGAGAAATGAAATGAAATGTCAACGATGCGAGAACGATAGGGAAGCCGAGTTCCGAGTTGCTTCCGATATTTTGGATATCAAGGTGTGTGCTGATTGCGCCGGGGAAGCTCGCAGAATTGGAATGTCACTGGAGATCGTAGAAATCGGCAAAGCAAAAAACGAACGCGCCCCGGGCAAATCTGAGACGCACAGTTACCCGGTGGTAATGGTAAGCGATTACGCGCACTGACGGTCGCCATCGACGCGGTGGAAGCCTTGATTCAACGGAATCAAGACGCCAAAACCAAACGCCGCGCGGTGGTGTCTCTGAGACCGGCGCTAGTTTTGAGGCGATCACTTTCGCTTTACAAAAGTTAGTGACAAGGCCTTGTCTTAGCGCTTCTGTTGTCTTGTGCGGCGATACCTCGTCGCGGAACGCTCGGCGAGATGACCACGTACAACGGATAAACGCAGGGGAGTATGATGGGCCGTGTTGCATCTATCTTGGCAGTGTTAGTTCTATTCTCTAGTCTCATCACCGGGTGCGGTTGTCTCGCTGCCGACAGTTACGAAAAACCCGCGTGCCAGAAATACCGCACGAATTGGGATATGGATCGCATCTACAACGAGGAGTGAAACCGAAAAGCACGTATTTGAATACTACGACCGCTTTAAGCTGAATATCGTGGGCGCGGTGCGCTGAAGGAGGTAGTCTGTCGTGGACTTACAACTGAAAAACAAGATTGCGTTGGTGACCGGCTCCACCGCGGGAATTGGTTTTGCCATTGGCGCGGGCTTGGCCGGTGAGGGCGCCACCGTCATTATCAACGGGCGAACGGACCAACGCGTCGGCGAGGCGATCGCAACGATTCGGCAAAGACATCCGCAAGCCAAGCTTGAAGCCTGCGCCGGCGATTTGAGCACGGCCGACGTCGTGCAGCGGGTGGTCCGACGCTTTGCCCATGTCGACATTCTAATCAACAACCTCGGCGTGTATGAGCCCAAGCCCTTCGAAGCTATCTCAGACCAGGAATGGCGCGAGATCATAGAAACGAATTTCATGAGCGGGGTGCGCTTGAGCCGCCATTATTTGCCTGAAATGAAGGCGGTGAATTGGGGCAGGATCATTTTCATTTCCAGCGAATCCGCGATCAATATTCCGGTGGAAATGATCCACTATGGCGTGACGAAGACCATGCAGCTCGCCCTGGCGCGCGGGCTCGCCGAAACCACCGCAGGGACGGCGGTAACCGTGAACTCTATCTTAGCAGGTCCGACGCGCTCCGACGGCGTGGAAAAATTCGTGGATCAAATCGCTCACTCCCAAGGCATCGAACGGTCGAGCGTCGAAAAAGAGTTCTTCGCAACCGTTCGTCCCAGCTCCTTGCTCAAGCGCTTCGCCTCGATCGAAGAAGTCGCCTCGCTGGTCATCTTCATGGCCAGTCCGCTTTCCGCCGCGACCAACGGCGCGGCGTTGCGTGTAGACGGAGGGGTCATCCGCTCGATCATTTGAAAAAAGCAGCTTCGGATTCTCTCCCGGCCGGGAATATGCTTTGCATCGGTGTGCAGATTTTTTGGAACGGCGCCAGCGCGCTGCTGGGCTCATTAGCCCATGACACTCACAAGCAAATCGCGCATTGACGGCAACCTGTCGCCGCGGCGAACTGGATTTGACAGCGAGACGTCTTTGGCTATGACGTCGCCGTCATGTCGACACCCGTCATCCCATCGACCTTCAATCGGGTCTCCGGGCTTCTCTCGCCGGACGCCCTTGATCCAATTCGCAATCACAAGCCTCGATATTTCCAGCGCATTGATTAGTGCCTGACATTTTCTAGCCTTCCAACTTGATCACTGAATTAGAACGTTCCGAGGCGGTTGCGCCGCCAGTGTCGTCGCGATTTTTCGAGGTGAATATATGCTGTCTCAGCTGATCGAACGACTAAAAAAAAATTGGCGCCGGCGAATGTCGGTATCGATGGTTTTGGCAGGCGGCGCCCTGTTGAGCGGCTGCGCCGCCCTCGGCGTTGACCAATCCGAGCAGCCGGTAATGGTCAGCGAGGTCATTCGAATGAGCAAGGAAAACGTGCCGGCCGAAACCATCGTAAATAAAATGCGCGACTCGAGAGCCGTTTACCGTCTGAACGCGGCGCAGTTAGCCCAATTGCACGATCAGGGTGTTGCCGATCTCGTACTTAACTACATGCAAGAGACTTACCTCAACGCCGTCCGCCGTGAACAAGACCTGGCCGACTGGAGCACTCGGGAAATGTGGCGCGATCATTTTTGGTAAGCGACAGGGCTTAGGAAAAGAACCAGCGGACGCGAAAGATCAATGAGAATCTGCTGGCGAGCAAGGAGAGTGATTTATCATGTTAGTCAAACGGGTTATGGCATCGGCCCTTTCATGGGCTTTGATAGTCGGACTCAGCGCGTGTGAGGTAGTAGCACAAGATGCCGCGCCTACACCGCCGTCTGCAGTCCAGCGGGCTCCGGTGACTGCAGAAACGTTACAGCAACTGGTAGCGCCCATCGCGTTGTATCCCGACGAACTGGTCGCACAGGTCTTGGCGGCTGCCACTTACCCGACCGAGATTGTCGAAGCCACCCGTTGGCTACAACAAAATTCCAGCCTCAAAGATGCTCAATTGGCCGATGCAGTCGATAAACAGCCCTGGGATGCCAGCGTGAAAGCGCTCACGCAATTTCCCTCGGTGCTCGCGAATATGGACAAAAATCTTTCCTGGACCTCGGCTTTGGGAGATGCCTATTTCAACCAATCACAAGATGTTCTCAATGCTGTCCAGGTGATGCGTAAGCGGGCGCAGGACGCCGGCACTCTTAAGACCACGGCGCAGCAAACTGTGACAACAAAAGACCAAACGACAATTATCGAACCGGCGAATCCGGAAGTCGTCTATCTTCCTGAGTATGATCCTTGGGTCGTATACGGGTCGCCCCTGCTGGCATATCCGGGGTATTTCGACGGGGGTTTCTTCGTCGGGCCGGTTATTTGGTTCGATGTGGGGTTTCCCCTCGGACGCTTTCACCGCCACTTTCCCTGGGGTTGGCATTCCTGGGGCTGCGATTGGCACAACAGGTTCATAGTTTTCAATCACAACCGGTTCATCTCCAGGAGTCCCACCTTTATCAACCGCAGGTTCGGAGCACATGGCCCTGATTTTCGGGGTGCCCCGGGACATGGTTTTCCGGATCGCGGCGCGGGCTTTCGCGGCGGACCGATCGACCACCGCGCCGACCGCGGGTTTGCTGCGCCGCACATGGCGCCGAGTCAACGCCCCGGCGCATTCAGTGGATTCGACCATGGTGGTTTCGCAAACCATGATGCCGCCCGCGGGCAGTCTAGTTTTAGCGGCGGTATGCATGGCGGCGGCTTCGCCGGTGGAGCGCACGGCGGTTTCGGCGGCGCCGTGCATGGCGGAGGCGCCGGCGGTGGACCGCAGGGCGGTTTCAGCGGAGGTCACGGCGGCTTCGGTGGCGGTCATGGCGGCGGCGGTGGTGGTCACAGGTAAGCCGATTTGTCCGAGGAGATTTTGTGCAAGAGGATGGAACGGAGGCGAGCAAGATCATGGGCATAAAAGACGGCTTACGAAACATTCGTTGGGTCACTCTAGTTAAGTTTGCGTCCATGGCGCTCTTTGGCGCGTGGTCTCTGGGATTTGCATGGGTCTTATTGGCCCAACCGGCGGGACAAAAAACGTTTTCATCTCCCGACGAAGCGAGCAGAGCATTGATCCGCGCGGTTCAAGCCGGCAACGAGGAATCTCTCCTTGAAATTTTCGGGACCGATGGGAAGGAGATCATCTCCAGCGGCGACAAAGTAGAAGATCAAAAAAGCCGAGACCTGTTCGCCGAAAAATTCCAGAGGATGAATCGTCTCGTCGAAGAGCCGGATGGAACCGTCAGGCTGTACGTCGGCGCCGAGAACTGGCCGATGCCGATCCCGCTCGTGAACAGAAAGGACGCCTGGTACTTCGATACCAGCGCCGGCAAGGAAGAGATATTGTTTCGGCGGATCGGAAGAAATGAGATTGCGACTATACGTGTTCTGCGAGAATT
>VBKX01000484.1 GCA_005879435.1 Deltaproteobacteria bacterium | reverse complement strand
CTGGGCCGAACGGCAAATGGGTCTGACGCGCTTGCAGCGCAAGCCAAGCGAGTATTTGAAAGAGAACGCGCACTGGGGATTCTTCGAAGACCGCATCGGCATAAAGCTGCGGCACGAGATCGGCGTCGAGCGGATCATGTGGTCGACGGATTTTCCGCATATCGTCACACGCTGGCCGAATTCACTAGAAACTTTGGACGCGCAAACAACCGGCGTGCCCGATGACGAGAAGCGCAAAATGGTAGCGGACAACGCTATCCGTTTTTTTCATTTGGATCATATCGTCACGAGTGCGTAAGACGGTTAACCACAAAGGGCACACAGGTGCAAAAAAAGGACGCGATTTATCGCGCCCCGCACTTAAGACAAGAATGATTTAACCGCAAAGAGCACAAAATAAGGGACCGGAATATCTCCCGCAAAGACGCCAAGGCGCAAAGTTCGGATAGGAAAAAGTGAATTGGTTTGAGGATGGGTATTGTTTTCTTTCGGACTTAACGTCTTTGCGGCTTGGCGGGAGAATATCCGAATCCGAAAGTCTTGGTCTTCCAGCGAATTAGCCCTTGCAGTCGGCCTCCTGATTGGGATGCGCAGAGAAGTCCCCCATGCCTGCCGCGCCGACTGCGCCTACCGGAAATCAATCGCTGGATCACAAGAGGAGCCACCAAGTGATAAACGGCATTGTTAAAATAGCGATCTTATTCTTAACCTATCTGATCCTAACATCCGCAGCTACCGCCCAGCACAATGCCATACGCTCGGCTACAGCGGCGGCACCGGCCTGACTACCGATCTGCGCCGCGTCATCGAAAAAGAGCGAATCTGGGAAAGGTACGGCCTCAGCGTCAAGGCAATCTACTTCAACAGCGGCAGCCTGATGGCGCAAGCGATGGCCGGCGGCAGCATCACCGCGGCGGATTCCGATCTGCCGGCGATGTTGAACCTAGCTGTCTCCGGTATGTCCGACATGAAAACCATCGCCGTCACGATCAACCGCCTCGAACATATTTTCGTCAGCCGCAAGAACATTACCAAGCCCGAAGAGCTAAAGGGCAAGCGTCTCGCCGTGAGCCGTTTGGGATCCGCGTCTGACTTCGTGACGCGCATGGTGCTGCGTACTTGGAAAGTCGATCCTGAAAAAGAAGTCACCCTGCTGCAAGCGGGCAACACACCGATGCGCATGACCGCGCTCGCGGCGGGTCACGTCGACGCCGCGCTCATCGGCCCGGACAATCTGCACAAAGTGCTCGCCACCGGCTGCTGCCGTGTGCTCGCGGACTTGTCCGAGCTACCGCTCGACTACGCCCGCTTCGGCGTCGTGATTCCCACGGCAATGATAAAGAACCAGCGCGAAGCGGTGCTCCGCATGCTCATGCGCTACGTCGAAGGGATCTAGCTTTTTAAGATTCGCCCCAAACTCGTCTACGCCGTGATGGAAGAAGCCGGCATCAAAGAACCCACCGTGCAGAAAGATCTCTGCGACCGAGTCTCCAAGAGCATGCGCGAATTCCCTGTGCCGGAACCCAATGGCATTCAAAGCGCGATGGACTCGCTGAGCCATCCAAACGCCAAGACTCTCAAGCCCGCGGCGCTGATGGACACGACCATCTTGGAAGAGATCAAGAAATCTGGCTTTATAGATAAGCTCTACGGGCGAGCGAGCTAAAACCAATCGGAGACTGGAGCGAACGTTGAAATTGAGAACGGCGAGATACTTGATTGCAATACTGAGTCTGGCAGTGAGCGTCATTTCCGCTCACGCCCAATCGAACAACTTGATGTTGGGCTATAGCGGCACCGGCATCAGCTCCGATCTGCGCCGCGTCATGGAGATAGAAAAAATCTGGGAAAAAAACGGCCTCAACGTCAAGTCAATTTACTTTAATAGCGGCAGCATCCTGACCCAGGCGATGCTCGGCGGAAACATCGTGGTTTCGGATTCCGGCGTCCCCGAGATGATGACGCTGCCCGTTTCTGGCGCGATGGAAACTCGAGTCATCACCGTCAACATCAATCGCCTCGAGCATATCTTCGTCACGCGGAAAAATATTTCTAAACCGGAAGATCTCAAAGGCAAACGCATCGCAGTCAGCCGATTCGGCTCCGCCTCGGACCTTACTACCCGCATGGTGCTACGGTCATGGAAGCTTGATCCGGAGAAAGAAGTCATGTTGCTGCAGTCCGGCAACACACCGACGCGCATGTCCGCATTGCTGGCGGGACACGTCGATGGCGCCCTCGTCAGCCCGGAGGGTATTCATAAAGTTTTGGCTAGCGGTTGCTGCCGCGCGCTGGCCGATCTTTCCGAGCTGCCCCTCGATTTCGCGCGCTTCGGTGTTACGGTGCCCGCCGCGCTCATACGCAACCAGCGCGAGGTCGCGCGTCGGATCGTGCTGGCGTACGTCGAAGGCATTTACCTGTTCAAGACTAAGCCGAAGTTGGTGTTTTCGGTTCTCGAAGAAGAAGGCATCAAAGATCCGGCGATTGCAAAGGACATTTATAATCGCCTGTCGTTCAGCATGCGGGAATATCCCATCCCCGAAACCAATGGCATTCAGAACGCGCTCGACTCGCTCGGCCATCCGAACGCGCGCAACGTCAAGCCCGCAGCCTTAATGGACACAAGCGTTCTCGAAGAAGTCAGAAAGTCGGGTTTCATCGACAAACTCTACGGGCGAGCGCCGAAGAACGAAAGATAAGCATCAGCGTTTGAAACCCGCCACCGTCGCGCGCCAGCCCGCTTCATTTTCACCGGGCACAACGGGAAAGTAGTAGCTCACGCGATCTAATAACCCATCATATTTTTTCAAGACTTTCTCTGGCAAATCCACCCAAGTGCCACGCAAAGCGAACCGGTCGAGCATTTCGTCGGTAATCAACGCGGGCATCTCACTCCATTTGCCGCGCGAAGCTAGAGCCTTTAGCTCATCGGCGGCATTGCCCCAACCTTCAAGATCGAAAACAGGTCGGTACGGCGGCGTGCTGGCGTAAAAAGAAATTTGCTCGCGAATCTCCGATTCATACTTCGCCGCCTCGGCTGGATTGTCAGTCGGAATGACGAAGATACTGCTCGATATTTCGATCGAATGGCGTTGCCGCCCGCTTTGCATGAGCCCGATCTCGATGTTCGGCAGCACTCTCTCCCTTAAATATCGCGCGCTGTGCACCTTCGCACAATTCTCCGGCGAGCTGGCACATGCGTCGGTTCACGCCGGCGACGAAAATCGGAATGCGATGATACTGGTGCGGCTCGGGACTGAAGAAAGGAGTCATTAGATTGAGCTTAAAGAACTGCCCTTGAAAGTTAAGCCGCGTGCGATTCTGCCAGCAGTCCCAGATTGCCCTGACGGCGAGGATGACCTCGCGCATTTTCTCCACCGGATTTTCCCACTTGACGCCGAAGCGGCGCTCGTTGTGACCTTTCACCTGCGTGCCGAGGCCGAGAATGAAGCGGCCCCTGGAAAATCGCGCCAGGTCCCAGGCGATTTGCGCCAAGATCGTTGGACTCCGCGGAAAAGCCACGGCGATACTCGTGCCCACACTCATGCGGGAACTGTGTTCGGCGGCGAGCACGAGAGGCAGAAATGGCTCATGCGAGGTTTCGAATGTCCAGATGCCGTCGAATCCGGCATCGTCGGCAAAGCGCGCCACGGCGGGCATTTGATTCAAATCGTGAACGAGCAAAGCGGCATCGATCTTCATGACGTTCCTCCAGTGGGCTTGGCTCACCCTAGCAATAAACGTTCATCGGCCAAAGACGCGCCGCACAAGAAAACCGATTGACTAACGGCCGCCAATACATACAATTGCCGCCAATCGTGATTCAACGAAGAAGGACGCGGAACAGGCATGAAAAAACTCGCTTGGCGTTTTGGCGCGTGGTCTCTGCTGATGATCGGCATCTTGGCTTTGCCCGCGCCGGCGCAGGAGAAGCCGGAAAAAGCGCGGGTCGCCGTGGCGACAAGCTCGATGGCCTTTCTCGTGCCGTTTATCGCCAAAGATCGCGGCTTTTATCTGAAGCAGGGCGCCGAGGTCGAGCTTATTCAGATGCGCCCCAACATCGCCGTCGCCGCGCTGCTGAGCGGCGACATCGACTATATCGAACTAATCGGCTCCGCGATCCGTTCCGCTGCCCGCGGGCTGCCGATCCGGGCCATCTCCACCAGCATCAAGTCACCGTTTTTCAGCGTTATCGCGCAAAACAAGTTCAAAAGCGTGAAGGATCTCAAAGGCGCAACCATCGGCATCGCGTCCATCGGCGGGACGAATCATATCAGCACTCGGTTGACCTTGAAGGAGTTCGGTCTGGACCCCGAAAAAGATGTGAAGCTGATCGCCATTGGCGACGAGAAGCTGATATACGACGCGTTTAAAATCGGCCGCACCGAGGCCGTCGTCCTGGCGCCGCCTTATTCGATTCAGCTCAAGCGGGAAGGCTTCCCCGTCCTGGCCAATACTGCCCAATACGTAACGATCCCGTTTTCCGGCCTCGGCACCACGCTCGACCGAATCAAAAGCAACCGCGCACAGATCAAAAAATTGCTGAAGGCGGAAATCGAAGCGCTGCGCTACCTGCGCGACAATCCGGCAGGAACGGTCGAGGTGATCCGCAAACGTTTTAGCATGGACGACAAGACGGCGCGGGAATCCTACGATGTCGTTGTCGACGCTTTCAGCCGCGACGGCCGCGTCCCGCTCGACGGCGTCGACATCCTGCTCCAGATCGAAAAGGACCAGAAGCTGATTCCAACCACTGTCACACCCAAAATGGTCGTCGACGCATCGTTAGTGGAAGAAGCGTTGAAGGAATTGGGCGGTAAATAAATCCAGCCGGCGGACAAACCAAGGAATGTTGCCGCCCTTTTCCCTTGCAGCTAGAGTTTTTTCACGCGCACCCGTTGCTGCAAGCGCTTTTCACCGGTCTGGTAATGTTCGCCCTGCACCGCGAGCGCCGCTTCCGACTCGTCTTCTTCCGACCATAATCCTAGATTGTAACCAAACCACGGCTCCTGCGGCTTCAACTTCGGTAGTTCCAAGCGCTCCCAAAGTTGTTTCGCGCGTTCCATATATTCTTTTTTCGGCAGCGACACCGGTGGGTAATCCCACTTGCGCATGGCGTCGATGAGCATGGCCGAAGCGCCGGCGATCTCGTCCAAGGAATGGCCCGTTTCCTGTCCCGGCGGAAAGACCGACGGGTCCATCTGCGGTGTGCGATTGCGGATAATCAGCACGTCGCGGTGCGGCTGCATGCGAAACGCCATGGCCCAAAAAAGCGAGTCTAAATTGCGCGGATCGATGTCTTCGTCGACGGCGATGACCATCTTGCCCGTGGCGGGATTGTAGCCGACCATGCTGTGCAGCGCCTGCCAGACGTGCGCCTGGTTGAGCTTTTTCATTTTGATGACACAGATCTGGCGCACGGCGATGCTATGAAAAGCCACTTCGATGATGCCCGGAATGTTGCACTGATCACGCAGGAAGCGCAGATAGTTTCCTTCGGCTGACACCTGACGCATCACGCTCGACTCGCTTGGCGGCATCTGGCTGATGATCGTCGCCAGGATTGGATTCTTACGATGCGTGATGCATTTCACTTCGAAGAATGGATTGAGCAAACGCTCGGCGATATAGCCGGTGGATTCGCCGAACGGCGCTTCGGGTTCCAAAAACTCGGTCGAGATTTCACCCTCGATCACGATCTCCGCGTTGGCAGGCACCAGCACGTCGTTGGTTTTACACCGCACGACTTCGATCGGCGCGCCGGCGAGCCCGCCGGCAACGTCGAGCTCGCTCACGCTAAAAGGAATCCGCGACGGCGCAGTGTAAGCGACACAGGGCGGCGCGCCGATCACCAGCGCCGCTTGCAGCGGAATGCCGCGCTCCTGACACTTGCGCCAGTGATAACCACCATGATTGCTCGAGCTCAAAAAAACTCCGGTCCGCGTCGGGCTTTTGATATGGCCGCGGTAGTTGCCGACGTTGATGATGCCGGTCTCAGGGTCCTTGGTGAACCAGTGCGACGCCGTGGTAAACGGCGCGCAATCGTAGCCAGGAGTCGAGATCGGTATCGGAAATTCTCCGAGACCGCCTTTCTCGGTTAGATTCGATCCCGTGTAAACGACTTCATGCACCGGCGCATGATCCACGATTTTCGGTGGTATCGGATTACTCTGCGCCTTATTCCAGCGATCGACGATCTCTTCGGGTTTGCACTGGAGACCAAAGCCGTAAATTTGGCGCGACGCCGCTAATGTGCCGACCACGACGGGAATGTCGTACTTCCGTCCCTTTGCGTCGATCACATTGGTAAACATGAATGCGCGGCGCTCTTCTTCCGAAAGCCCGCGAAACTGCCAACGCACCAGCGGCATCAGCTCCGTGTCTTTGTTGATCTGCTCGTCGATCCTGACCAGCAAACCCGCTTGATCCAGCGCCGCGATATGCTCTCTTAAATCCTTGAAATAACCCATGACCGAGTCTCCTTAACGAAAATATCGTAATGGTGATATGTGATTTCGGTACCGATTGCCAGTGGCGGAAGACCGATGTGTGGACTATATTCCGGATGGAATGAACTGATATTTGAGATTCGTGAATCTCTCTATCGTAGCCCGGATGGAGCACAGCGAAATCCGGGACTCCGAAATCACTCTCCGGTCATACCTTCGGATAAATTCGGATCATCGGCCCAATCAGCACTCGGCCAACCCATCCGAACAAACCGATGAAATGAAGAGTATGGCCAGTCGCTTACCCGTGTGACGAGACCGTGCTTGACCGGGTTGTAATGGATGTAATCCACGTGCGAAAGCAAATCAGCTTCATCGCGCACCGTGTGTTCCCAAAACCGCCGTTGCCATACGTTGTATTCTCCCCTGGCACTTTGATGGATCGGAGCGCCCGCCAGCAGGAGGTCTTTCGACAAGCGCGCTTTGATCAAACGCCAGCGGTGCGAATAATCCGCGTCGCCCGGGGGCAGAGTCCAGACACAATGCAAATGTTCGGGCAAGACAACGATCGCATCTATCGTGAAGGGTCGCTCGCGCTTGGCGCGCCGAAAGGCTAGGCGAAGCAAATTTATGTGCCTCACGAGCCAATCGCGTTTACGGTCAGTCAGCGCAACCGTGAAGAAGTAGGTTCCTCCAGGTATGAAATTGCGTCGGTAGAAAACCATGTGGCCAGATGTACGATACAAGACTCGGCGTTGTCCAACCACGAGGCCCCCGGATTCCGTTTCACTTCATCCGGGCTACGACAGACCTTCAAACCGCGTCCTGTAATTCTGTAGCCCGGATGCAGCGCAACAGAATCCGGAACCAAATCTTAGAATCCCAGCGCGCAGCCACCTTTGCGCGGGTCGGAGCCGCCGATGAAGGCTCCTGATTCGGGGTGAATCACGATTGCGTGGGCGCCGCCGAAGCTTTCGGGATTGCCGCCAACCACTTGATGGCCGCGGCGGGTTAGATCGTCTTTGACCGATTGAGCGAATTCCGGCTCCAATCCGACTTTTGCTCCTTCGTTATGATTAAAACGCGGCGCCGAGATCGCCTCCTGCGGCGTCGTGCCGAAATCGATGAGGTTCGAAATGATTTGCACCTGCACTTGCGGCTGCACGTGACCGCCTTTCAACCCGAGCGCGGCGTAAGGTTTGTCATTTTTGAAAATCAGCCCTGGCATCACCGTATGCACGCAGCGCTTGTGCGGCCCGATGCAGTTGGGATGATTTTCATCCAACGAAAAGAGATGGCCGCGGTTCTGCAAAATGATTGCGGTCTCAGGCTCGACCACGCCCGAGCCGAAGCCCATGAAGTTGCTTTGAATGAACGAAACCAGATTGCCTTCGCTGTCGGCGGCTGCGACGTATTCGGTATCTGTTCCTGTAGGCACGTTCTCGTATTCACTGCTAGCCAGATCCAGGCGAATCTGGGACCGCAGCTTTTCGACTCGCTTTGTCGCGTAAAGATCTCGCACCGGCACATTCATAAAATCGCGGTCGGCCAAGTGCCGGTCGCGATCGGCGAACGCCAGTTTCTTCGCCTCGATCATCA
>VBKX01000073.1:10289-19776 GCA_005879435.1 Deltaproteobacteria bacterium | reverse complement strand
TGTTCGACTGAAATAGACTTCATACAAACACGCCAGATGCTGCATCGTCTACGATTGCACGGCACGCAGGGCGCTTGCCCTTGGATCACCAGATCGCCAAAGCCGTACGGGCCCGTGCGTTGAGGGTTGGTTGCTCCCCAAAGTGAAATCACCGGAGTTCGCACGGCCGCGGCGATGTGCATTAGCCCGGTGTCCGGACCCACGGCCAGCTGGGCCTTATCGATTATCCCAATCGCTTCGCGAAGCAAGGTGCGTCCTACCAGGTTGGTGACAACGACGCGCGCCTTGGTTGCCGCCTCCAAGGCCAACGCTTGATCTTCTTTCCCGCCGAGCAGAACAACATCAAGGCGATGATCGTGATTAAGGATTTCGACGCACCGAGCCATTTGAGTCGCAAACCAATTTTTGCTTTCCCAGCGGGTGCCGACAAACAGGACCGCAAATCGCGGGCGAACGCCGGAGAGGTGGTTTTCGACGGCGCTCCATTCTGCTGCGCTTAGATAAAAATTCCATTCCAGCGGCGCGCGCAGTACGCCGAGATAGTCGGCAAATTGCATATAGTGATCAAGCTTTGAGAACGTGTCACCCTGCGTGTCGATGTGTCGATTATTAAAAAGCCAATTCAATTCCTTACCATCGCGGCGGCCAAAGCCTATACGTTGACCCGCACCGGACCACCGACTGATAAAACCGCTCTTAAAATGTCGCTGCAGATCGAGCACGAGATCAAATTGCTCAGCCCGAATACGCGCGAGAAAGCGTCCAAACGTCGTCCACCAGCGCGAGCGGTCGAAGACGATGATCTCGTCGATGGTGGGATTGTCCTTAAGCAAGGGCAGCGATAGCGGTTCGACCGACCAAGCCAGAAAAGCGCGGGGAAACCCTTGACGCAAGGAGTCGGCCAAGGGCAAAGCCCGGGTGACGTCGCCGATCGATCCGTGCAAAATTATAAGGATCTTTTTCGGGTCAAACTTGAGCGTCTTAGGCTGCATGGTAAAAACTGACAAACTCGCGCCAAGCCACCGGCGGAAAAAACTTCTGCTCGGGATCGAGCCGACCGACGGAACGCCCTAAGCGAGTGAGATTCCTGTTGGCCATCGCATCAGGCAACCTGCCCAAAAAGAACCTGGCCTTGTCATAATCGATGACGTAGCACGCTACGCCGTGCTCCTCGACGCGTAAGAGTAAATTTTTCAAATTGAGATCAGCGTGATAGATGCCTTCCCGATGCATCGCGCGAATGCTCTCGGCGACGGCGCGCAAGGCTACCTCTAAACCAACGCGTTGAATCATTCCACTTTGAAATGCCGACCAAAGATCTTCCGCGCCGACCAATTGTTTTGTTATCAGCCAACCCCGGTAAAACGGTCCCACCGGCCGGCTTACGCAGGCCGCGTACACTTCGACCGTGCGCAGCCCACGCCGGCGCAACTCCTCGGTGATCGCGAGCTCACGAAACGGCCGCGGCGGCCAGGTGAAAAATGTCTCGCCCGTGACGCCGCGAAAAAAACCGCCGTGGCGATACAGACGAATAAGTGCCGTCTCTCCGTGCGCTAGCTTAACCGACTGCAAGACGCCGCGTCCCTGATAACGACTGGCGTCGGCAACGGCATTTGGATCATCTCGGCATATGGAAAAATCAATATGCGCCGCTTGGTCTTGGCGGACAACCAACCGACAGCCTCGGGCATCGACAATCCTTTTAAAGCCGTCGGGAATTGCGCCCCACGCCAATTTTTCGATCCACATGCCGTGATCGGAGGTTCGCCGCATCCGTGGTGCGGCGACCTTTCCCTGTTCGAGCTGAGGTTGCAAATTGTCACTCGGTCAGGTTCAAAAGAACGGCGGGCTGACGGAGCGCTGCGCTGTTTAGCGCTCAACAGTTTGCGCACGCATTCGAACACTCCGAGGGCGCCAATTTCGTGGATACATTCGGCTCCGCCCAACGGACAACGGCGCCCGCCGTGCGCGGCGCAAGGGCGGCAAGAGATACCGCGCCCGATAACGATCGCATCGAAGGTGTACGGGAAAAACCCCAGTTCAGGAGTTGTGGCGCAAAAAATCGCCACTGTGGGCACCCTTCGCGCTACCGCGACATGCATGGGAGCGCTATCGTTCGACACAAACACCGTGCAGCGGCTTATCGCCGCCGCGAGCTCACGCAAGCTGACCTGACCGACCAAATTAATTGCGGCTGCGCCGCATCGTCTTTGCACGTCTTCGACGACAGCCGCATCCTCGGGTCCTCCAAAAAGCAAAACTTGACAAGCGAACTCTTTCTTCAGGAGCGCTATCAATTCGGCAAATCCCGCGCTCGACCAGCGTTTGGTCGACCACACGGAGCCCGGGTTGATGCCTACGACCTTGTGAGCCTCGCTGATACCGAGCGCCCGCAGTTTTTGATTCACCGTATCTTGAACAGTCGCATTCACAGGGAGATCGAGGGCGCGATGGCACTCCTCGATGCGCACACCGAAAGCTTGTAAAATCGAAAGATTCCGTTCGACGTCATGGCGGCGCGGATCGCGCTCGACGCGGTGGTGAAATAAAAACCAGCCACGACTCTGGCGAAAACCAACCCGGCACGGTATTTCCGCGAGGTAAAGCAGCAACGCGCTCCGAAGAGATTTGTGCGGCGTTAGCGCAACCGTGAAACGCTTTGCTCTGAGGACCGCCGCCTTGACGCGCAGACCGCGGACTCCGCGATCCGACTGGTTTTTGTCGTCAACGATGATTTCATCGATGGCCGGATGATCGAGCAAAAGCTCCCGGCTCGCAGGCTGACAGAGTACGGTCAGTTTCTTTACGGGGAAGCGGCGCTTAAGCTCGGCAATCAGCGGGACAGTCAATACCGTATCACCGAGAAAACTCGTTTGCAGCACAAGGACGTTATCCCAACTCGGCTCGGCCTCAGATCTATAGATGGATCGCTTCATCTATCAACATCACCGGAATGTCATCTTTGATGGGGTACATCAGCCGACAAGCGTCGCAGATCAGGCCATCGTTCGTCGGGTTTAAATGAATATCCCCTTTGCATTTTGGGCAAGCCAGAATATCCAATAATTCTTTGCTGATCGTCATGTGCGTATCTCCTAAGTAGCTAGAAACATTCGAATGGGCATCCAGCGCGGACAACCCCCCTTGGTCGGAAAACTCCGTCAGCGTTGAAACGGCGTTAACGCGTCCCAGCCTCGGCGATAACCGCGTTGGGACTGGCCGGGGTCTCGGTTCACGAATGGTCGGTGATACATCGGATGCTTGAGACTTCTCACCTCATGTTCCAACGTGAATTTTTGTAAACCGCTCTCTGGATCGACGATGTCCTTGAAACGAAATTGGTGGTTGCGCACATCTTCGGAAATCAGACCGCAGCTCTTGAGGTAAACATAAGGCTTGGAAAAGTTGGCAACGTAAATCGCAATATGATGACCATCATAAGGCGCGAGAGGTTTTTCCGTCTCACGGAACAACAGCGACTGATGACGTCCGATCCTGACACGGCCGAACGGACCCTCGCGGTCACGCTCCGTCGTTACCGGCGCGCCGAGCGCTGCGTCGTAAAAACGCAATATCCCTCCCATCGCACCCACGGGCACCAAAAACTCCACGTAGGGGAATCCGAGCGTCATATCGCCGAATGCCGCTTGGCTGGCATAGCATCGATAACGGTTGCCCCATGGACAGGTAACCGCGATGGCTTCGGCGCTTCGTGAGAATGAGAACTTGCTGTCCTTTAATCCTTCCGCGACGGCCTTTAAGCGTGCTTCAAGGGCGTCCAGATCCGGCACAACGATGCCGACGTGACCCTCGATTATTTGCGGGTTCCGGGTCGGTAAGTGAAACTGCTGCTCGCCGACGTTTACCCACATATTGTTCAGACCTACATTCAAATAGGGATCGCGCGTCAAGCCTAAGCCTACGACGTAGAAGAGCGTCGCACGCGATTGGTCGGGAATCTGGACATTGACATGTTCGAGACTAATGATATTGCCGATATCTTCGTCTGCATAATCATTCATGGATCACCTCGAGATCACCGAAATCCAACTTGATTTCAGCGTTCTTTCCCACTCAAATCTAATCCTAATGAAATCTCGCCTAATCCTGAGTCGCGCAGATCCAATTCCATTGATTTGCCAATCCTTGCTCCAACCCAACCTTTGGTGAGTAACCAAGCTTATTTTTCGCCTGTTCGATACGGGCGTTTGTGTGACGTACGTCGCCTTTCTGGCGATCGTATGGCTTCAGCTTTGCCTGGCGCCCGGAAATTTTCTCGGCGAGCGCGATGGCATCCAAAAGACCGACTTCTGATCCACCTCCCAGATTAAAGACCTCACCCGCACCGGGATACATCGCCGCCGCGATTACCCCATCGACGATGTCCTGACAATAGGTAAAATCGCGCGTCTGCCCGCCGTCGTCAAATAAAGGAACTTCGTCACCGCGCAACAACGCGCGCATAAAGAGATGAAAGAACATATCCGGTCTTTGGCGCGGACCATAAACAGTAAAGAAACGCAGCGAGACGGTCGGCACGGCAAAAGCCTTCCAGTAAAGATGACACAAATGCTCGGCGGCGAGTTTCGATGCGCCGTAGGGCGATACCGGTCTCGTCAAGCCCTCCTCGCGCATCGGCAGGTCATCGGTATCGCCATAAACGGACGACGTCGACGAATAGACAAACTTGGCGAGCCGAACGTCTTTTGCCGCTTCCAGCAGAAGCTGGGTCACCATGATATTATTCTCTGTATATCGCGTAAATTCTTTGCCCCAACTGGCGCGAACCCCGGGCTGGCCCGCGAGATGAAAGACATAGGTGACGTCGCCTAACAGGTGCGACAAATTCATTTGCAACAGGTTCTCGCTGACAAACCTAAATTTCTCACGATGGGCAAAATCAGCGAGATTTTTTTCTTTGAACTGGCGCGGATAGTTATCGAGGAAATTGTCAACCCCGATCACCTCGTGGCCCGCCGCCAGCAGCCGTTCCGCGAGATGCGAACCTATAAAACCGGCGACTCCGGTAATCAGCGATTTCACCGATAGCCTTCTTTCCCTAGTATATAAGACCGGAAGATCGCTCCCTCCGATCATGATCGGGTAACTCTAAGAGCTCGAATGAGCAGTTACGGAAAATAGTGAGCGGCGCTGTAACTTCTTCTAGAATTTTTACCGACTCGATTCCGCTCCGAAACGTTGTATCCGCATCGTGCATTGCTGAACCGCTCCCATCCAAAGAAGCCGTTGTCGCCAAACTCAATTCATCCTGAAGCGTTGCTTCGCGATGTCTTAATCTTTTCAACAATGGCATCGAGCAACGCCGAGCCGTTATCCACGCTCATAGCTACGCGTAGCGCCATGAGCTTGTCTTTTGCAAAAGGAAAACGGACCAGCTTTAGAATATCCTTCTCGGTTGCGACGATCAAATCCACCAATCGACCCGCGCGGTTGATTTGTTGCCAATCGCGGGCTGCGTACGAGTGGTGGTCAGGGAATTCGAGGGTCTCGACGATCTCCCCCTCCCACTCATGAATAAGTCGATACAGCCCCGTGGGATCAGCAACACCCGTGACGGTCAAGATTTTGCTGCGATAGAGAAGAGTCAACGGGAATTCCTTGCGCCGTCCCGACCCCAGGCTCAATAACGAGACCGGTCTCAACGAACCGACAAAGGTAACATTCCCCCGATTGCGCGGCAGAATCAAACTCCACTCTTCATTTGCCGCGGTAACGAGCAAAAAATCGGCCCGGCGATGATTCCGTCTGGCCTCGCGAAAGGGCCCCGCCGGGAGCGTCCAGCCACAACTATCGGAGCCTAAGAGCAGTAAATCGACATTCCTCTTCACACGCCGATGTTGAAACCCGTCGTCTAGGATAAAAACATCAACATCCGTATTCCGCAACACCTCGGCCGCAGCGGCGCTGCGGTCTGCGCCGATGCCGACGGTTTGACCATAGAGTGCAGCCATCATCGACGGCTCATCGCCAGCTTTGGACATACCCGCGTCCCTTTCAGTGGAAAAATCTGCGCTTTGCGGCAGCAAGACGACCGCTTCGGTCGCTTGACGGTGATACCCTCGGCTTAAAATTCCGACGCTCAATCCCCTCTCTTTCAATTCTTGAGCGATCCACAGGCAGGTCGGCGTTTTTCCTGTGCCCCCCACCGTGAGATTGCCCACGCTGATCACCGGTTTGGGTAACCGAACGGATTTCATGCAGCCAAGGGAAAACAGCGCGTTGCGCAACTGCACAAGGATCATGTACAAAAGCGAAATCGGCAATAGCAAAAACCATGACAGACCTCCGCGGAATCCTTTCCGCCCCCACACCTCACGCGCCGACAAAGTCATCATAATTGTTCATTGCATGGCGATAGCTCTTTGGTCCGTTCCGGCTTAGCCCCGTCATAGATAACGCTGCGCCAACGAAAAGTTGCGCGTGAAAGCGTTGCGGTTCGCGCCGGCGAATTGGGAAGCGCGTCTACCCATCTGGACACGCGCGTCTGCATCGGCCAAGAGGCCCATCAATACGCGGGCCAATTCGCCTGCGTCGTGGACCTCGATGGCCGCGCCGCTCTGCTTCATCTCTTCGGCGATACTTTTGAAATTGCTCATATAGGGGCCGAACAACACCGGCTTTTGAAAACGCGCCGGCTCTAGAACGTTGTGCCCCCCTATGTCAACTAAACTGCCGCCGACAAAAGTAACATCCGCGGCCGCGAAAAAGTCGGGCAATTCGCCGACCGTATCGAGCAATAAGATATCTTTTTCAAAGTATTTCTCAGCCTGAACTTGGCTTTTCCGATGAAATGCAAACGGACTGTTTCTCAGTAACTTTTCCACTTCAGCGAAGCGTTCAGGATGACGCGGCGCCAAAACCATTGTAAGTGCCGGAAACTGCTCTCGCGCTAACGTCAGCACCTGGAGCAATATTTCCTCTTCGCCGCGATGGGAGCTCCCGGCCACAAGCAATTGCCTGCGTGGGTCTCGAGCCGAGATGATGCTTTGGCACCTCTCGCCGACACGCTCCGACGCAAATTTTAGACTTCCAGTGACAGCGACTTTGGTTTCGTCGGCACCGAGTTTTTGGATCCGCAACGCGTCCTCCGGCGACTGCATGCCAAAGAACGTGAAATACCCGAGTACCTGCCGAAAAAAACGTCGCCAGAGGAAATAGCGTGAAAACGCTTTCGCTGAAAGACGTCCACTCAGCAGTAAAGTCGGGATGCCGTGTCGATACGCTTCACGCAGCAGATTCGGCCAAATTTCCGTCTCGATGAACACCAGCAGTGATGGATGAATTCTCGCCAACGTGCCGCGCACGATCCAGTAGAAGTCCAAAGGCAGAAAAATCGCCGCATCAACGCCCTCCATTTGTCGCGCGATTCGATTGCCCGTCGCGGTGAATGTGGAGATCAGGACTTTTCGCTCCGGACTTGCGACCTTAAACGCCCGCACCAGCGCGCCGGCGGCGCGGACCTCGCCGACCGACGCTGCATGTATCCATACGGGTCTGGCGGCCGCCAAACCGGCAAGCCGATCTTGAGGATAAAACCCGAATCGTTGGCTGAAACCCTCTCGATAACGCGGTCCCAGCATTAGCATGAGCGGCAGAAACGGTAGCGCAGTCACGAACACGATCATCAGGGTGATGTTATAGAGCAAGTACCACACGAGTATTTCCGAACCTAATGCAATATTTCCCGCTCTTCAGTTTCTCGATCTTCAAGGCCCTGGATCGAATAGAGCCGGCTATACTCGCCGTTTCTCGCGAGTAGTTCCTCATGAGTTCCCTCTTCCGCGATGGCGCCATTGACCATGACTACGATCCGGTCCGCTCGGCGCACCGTCGACAATCGATGGGCGATGACGATCGTGGTTCTGGTGGCCATCAAATTTTCGAGCGCATCCTGGACCAAACGCTCCGAATCCGTGTCCAGCGCCGAGGTCGCCTCGTCAAGAATCAGAATCGGCGCGTTCTTGAACAGCGCTCGCGCGATGGCCAAACGCTGGCGCTGCCCGCCGGAAAGCTGCATGCCCATTTCCCCAATCTGTGAATCATAGCCTTTAGGCATGGCCACGATAAACTCATGCGCGTGCGCGGCCTTCGCCGCCGCGATAACAGCATTCAAATCCCGATCCGGAGTGCCATAGGCGATGTTATTTCTCACCGTGTCGTTGAAGAGAAACGTGTGTTGGGTGACGATGCCGATTTGCGCGCGCAGCGATCGAACCGTCAGGTCACGTACGTCAACGCCGTCGAGCGTGATCCGACCTGCGCCGACGTCGTAAAACCTCGGGATCAAGTCGACCAGCGTGCTTTTCCCCACTCCGCTCATCCCGACTAACGCCACCCTCTGTCCGGCTTCGACGGTCAAATGAATGTCCTTCAAGACAGGCGCCTCGCCATAGGCGAAATTGACATTGTGAAACTCAATCGGCCTCCTTCGCATCCGGCTTATCGGCAATTGTCGGTTTTTCATCCAACATTTCGAAAACGCGCTCGGCGCCGGCAAGGCCCTGATGCACGGATGTGTAAGTTCGGCTTAATCCTTTGAACGGCCCGTACATTAAAAACATCGCAGCCATGAAAGCCATAAATTCGCCTTGCGTGCGTCCTCCGGCGATCACACTCCAACCGCCGTACCAAACCACGCCGCCTATCGCGAACGACGCCAGCAGCTCCATCGACGGTGAAACGATCGACTTCATCCTGCTTGCGCGCAATGACTGCTTGAAGAGTTTCCAGTTTTCCGCCGTGAAGCGGTGGTCCTCGTAGTCTTCCATTCCGAAGGCTTTGACGATTCGATTGCCCTGAATACTTTCCTGCAAGAGCGAGGTCAGCGCCCCGGTGCTGACCTGGCCGCGGCGCGTGAATCGTTTAATACGCTTGCTCAATCGCATGATCGGCAGCACGGACGCGGGAAACGCAAAAAAAGCGATGGACGCGAGCACCCAATCCTTCAAGAAAGCCACGATCATCAGTACCACGAGGGACGTCGTGTCCTTTAGAAAAGACGCGAGCGCGTCGGTGATCGCGAATCGCACCAGTTGAACGTCGCTGTTAACTCTGGCCAGCAGCATTCCCGTCGCATTTCGATGAAAAAAAGAAAGCGACAGCGATTGGAAATGACGGTTGAGCTGATTGCGGACATCATTGATAATCCGCAGCCCCACGTAGTCGTTGAGATAGCTTTGACCGAAATTCATTAAACCGCGGAAGGCAAATAATCCGATCACGAGAAGCGGCAGGTAATTTAAGGCGGTCTCGTCCTTGCGCGCAAAAACGTCGTCCATGATGCGCTGGACCAAAAACGGAATCGATCCGTCCGTGGCTCCGAACGCAACCATGCAAACCAGTCCCAATACAAAATAAGGCCAAACATAAGGCTTTAAGTAAACCAATAATCGAAGGTAATACTTCACGACGCCAGTGCTTTCTCAGTCATCATTGAAAAAGCGATATCCGCGACTCTCTCCGCCGC
>VBKX01000073.1:9499-10112 GCA_005879435.1 Deltaproteobacteria bacterium | reverse complement strand
CATACGGTAAACGATGATCATCGGAGTGCCGAGCAACGCGATTTCAATCGTTGCCGTGCCCGAAGCCGTCCACGCCAGATCGGCGGCATGAATCGCATTATACCGATCAACTTCAATCACCGGAATCTTCAAGCTGCTAGGATCAAGCAGCGCGCGAATTTCGCGCGTGTCAATAGTAGTCGCGCGCACGCAAAAAAACTGCACCTTACGCTCCTGGTGTAGCCGAACTGCCGCGTCACGCATCACTGGCAAGTGGCGAATGACTTCGCCACGTCGACTCCCGGGGAGCAGCGCGATAACAGGCTTTTCGGGGTCGAGCCCGATCTTGACGAGAGTTTCATCGCGGCCGGCATTCGCCCTGACGTCTTCCAATAGGGGATGTCCGACGAACGTGGATTTGACGCCGTGGCGCTGATAAAAAGTCGCCTCGAATGGAAAAATCACTGCCATGTGGTCAACCCAGCGAGCGATCTGGCGAACCCGGCCTTTGCGCCACGCCCAGATTTGCGGACTGACGTAGTATAGCACCGGTATGCGCAATGATTTGGCAAACCGCGCCAGCCGCAAATTAAATTCCGGGAAGTCGATCAGCACCAATAGGTTGGGCCGGCGT
>VBKX01000073.1:8350-9485 GCA_005879435.1 Deltaproteobacteria bacterium | reverse complement strand
CGTTCTTTCAAGGCTCGCTTGAGAATCCAATACGCACACCCGACATTCTTGAGGTTTCCGGCTAATTCCACCAATCCCATGCCGGTTAGCTTGGCAACAGTGAAGAGCGCTTCAAATTGGGTCTGTTGCAATTGCTCCCCGGCAACACCGTAGATCTTCAACGCCGAGTCTCGTTTGTGAAGGGCATTGACGAGTTGAGCGCCGTACGCATCGCCCGACGCTTCGCCGACGACCAACATGATATCCGTTCGCACCGTCACCACGAACAAAATCGACCAAAACATCAAAGCTGGGAAGATATCGTCGAAGCGATCTCAAGAGCTCGCAAAGCTTCCGCGCCTCCGACCAGCGGCAAATTCCGACTCCCTACGCAATCTAAAAAGGATTCGATTTCATCGGCGAGAGCGTCGCCTTCTTTGATTTCCACGGTCTCGTGGCGAATATCCAGCCAGCCGGCGCCCGGCGCCGGCTTGTAAAAGATCTGCGCCTTGCGCTGGTCGTAATCGATCGAGATATACGCGTCAGGTTGAAAAAATCTTATTTTTCGCTCCCGTTTGAGCGAAACGCGGCTCGACGTCACGTTGGCGATACAACCGTTGGCAAATTTGATGCGCGCGTTGGCGATGTCCGGCTTGTCGGTCAGCACGGGTACTCCCACCGCCTCGACGCGCTCAACGGGAGCGCGGACCAAACTCGCAATCACGTCGATGTCGTGAATCATGAGATCCAAGACCACGTCGACGTCAGTGCCACGCTCGACAAAGGGCGCTAGGCGGTGGCACTCGACAAACTTGGGGTCTTTGATAACACCTTCGAGGCGGCGAATCGCAGGATTAAACCGCTCAAGATGACCGACCTGGAGAAGCACGTTATTCGCTTTCGCCGCTCGGACCAATTCTCGCGCTTCGGTAATGTCGGCAGTAAGTGGTTTTTCAACTAGAACATCGATCCCCGCATCGATGAAATCCCGGGCTACGCGATAATGAAAGTCAGTTGGCACCGCGATACTGACGCACCGTACGCGGCCAAAAAGTTCCCGGTAGTCAGTAAATGCTTCGACGCCCACCGAAGCCGCGATTTCCGTGGCCCGCGCCTCATCAATATCGACAACTCCGATCAGTGTTGCTTTCGCTGA
>VBKX01000073.1:0-8098 GCA_005879435.1 Deltaproteobacteria bacterium | reverse complement strand
TTTATTTTCTGCCACGGTCAATGAGATCCTAAACGCTGACGCCGACCACTGAGATCCCGTAAGAGTCCGCGTGCCTCAAGAGGTCTTCTTTTTCCAGTAAGATTGTCTTGCCGGCTTCGACGGCCAAGACTACGCCGCCGACGTGGTGCAGCAAATCGATGGTGTCGACGCCCACCGCCGGCACGTCAAATCGCAAGTCTTGATGCGGCTTGCTTACTTTGACCACCACGCAACCCGACTTTGCCAAGTTTGCACCCCGTTGGATCGCCGCATCCGTTCCTTCCACCGCTTCCACCGCGACCACGACTTGATTCTTCACAACAACGGTTTGACCGATCCCCAATCGGCCGATTTCCTTTGCGATTCGAACACCCAACTCGATATCGTTCCACTCCTGTCGGCGCGGCTCTCGTTGGGTCAAGACCCCCGCGTTGGGAATAATGTGGGACAAACAGAAAGTCGATTCCAAGATCCGAATTCCCTCCACCCCTAGCTCATCGGCGATGCCGCGCAACAATGCGTCATCCTCGCGGCTTTTCAACTTCGCTAAAAACTTCGCGCCATGGAAATCTGGCCGAAAATTGCCGAATAATTTTACTTTGCGGATGCCGCCCGCCATCACGGCTTCGGTGACACCGGCGCGTTGAAAAGTACGAATAATTTTGCCCAGTTGGCCGACGTATATCCAGGTAACATCGTCAGCGGCCTGATCAATCGCTTTCTCTGTCTCGCCGTGATGCGCGACAGCGATAACGCGATAGCCTTGGCGCTTCGCCTCGTCGGCAAACAGGAGTGGAAACTTGCCGTTGCCCGCAATTAAGCCTAATTTCTTCACGGAATAAGTGAATTACTCAGATCGCCGAGGCATTGAGAAAATAGCATCAACTTAGCGGCAAACCCCCCGCTGCGAATGAGCGATGAAAGTTACGAATGTTTCAATTTCGGGGGTAGAAGGTATTTCCTTGCGGATTCTATTCAGCGCATCCTCGGTTCTGAGTTTTGAATTAAAAGCGATGCGGTACGCCCTGCGAATCAGGTCAATAACGGCTTTGTCAAAGCCCCTCCGTTTGAGTCCCTCGATGTTGAGCCCATGAAGCTTGGCGCGGTCGCCGGTGGCATTGCAATACGGTGGAACGTCTTTCGAAACCATCGATCCGGCGCCCACGATGGCTCCCGTGCCGATCCGCACGAACTGATGAATACCGACCAGCCCGCCAACGATCACAAAGTCCTCAATCACGACGTGACCCCCCAACGTCGCTCCATTGGCGATGACATTGCGATTGCCGATGATACAGTCGTGGGCAATGTGACAGTGCATCATCAAGAGATTTTGATCGCCCACGCGCGTAACCATACCGCCGGCCGTGGTTCCCGGGTTGAGTGACACGTACTCACGAATCGTGTTGCGATTGCCAATGAATAGCTCGCTCGGTTCCCCCTTATACTTGAGATCCTGCGGCACGGTGCCCACGGTCGCGAACGGAAATATTACGTTTCCTTCGCCCAATGTCGTCCGTCCTTCAATGACCGCATGAGAATGAACTCGGGTTCCTTTGCCGATCTTCACTGCCGCGCCGATAACGCAATGAGAGCCGATCTCAACGTCGCTGTCCATTTCAGCGCACGGATCGACGATCGCGGAGGGATGCACCCGGCTCATTTCACCAGATACTCCTCACGTCAGCTCTACTTCCATCGCCGAGATTTCCGCCTGCGCGACCACGTTACCCTCCACTGAAGCGACTCCCTGCATTTTCCAATAGGAGCCGCGCCGCCTGATGCATGTCAATTCCATGCGCAATTGATCCCCGGGCTCCACCGGGTGTTTAAACTTCACCTTATCGAGTCCGGTGAGGACAAATACCTTCCGCGCGCATTGTGGGCGAAAATCGCACCCACTTGCGCCATCGCTTCACAGATCAACACTCCTGGCATCACCGGCCGGTGAGGAAAATGGCCGAGAAAAAAATGCTCATTGATCGAAACGTTTTTAATACCGACGATTTTTTCGTCGCCTTGGATCTCCACGATTCGGTCGACCAGCAAGAACGGATAACGATGCGGGATGAATTTGAATATGTCATTAACGTTCAGCATCGCGATCGAACTCCTTTTCTGCCCGGCTCAGCAGTCGCGCGCACTGCCTCTCTAGACGGCGCACAGTGCTCCAAAGCTTCGGAAGTTGGGGCAGCAGAGTCATCACTTTTAACCACTCATGGTGCGGCGCGGCTGCAATGCCCCCTGAGAGTACGGCGCCCGGCGCAACAGACTGCGGAATTCCCGATTGCGGACCAATAGTCGCGCCGTCGCCGATCTCAATGTGATTGATGATACCCACCTGTCCGGCCAACGTGACGTTCTTTCCTAACCGCGTGCTGCCGGCGACTCCCGCCTGTGCCGGTCGATCTTGGCGCCGCGAGCAATCACGGTTCGGCCGAGTGTCGCCCTATCAACCGTGGTATTGGCGCCGATTTCGACGTCGTCTTCGATCACAACAATTCCGGCCTGGGGAATTTTGAGACGATGTCCGCCGGCGCCGGCGTAACCAAATCCGTCGCTGCCGATCACTACGCCCGCGTGCAGGATGACCCGATCTCCTAACCTGCAGCCCTCACGCACCACGACATTGGGATAAAGCATGCAACTGCTACCGATTTGCGAATCCTCACCAAGAAACACGCCCGGGAACACAACGGTTGCCCGGCCAATTCGCACGCGCGGACCCACATATGCATTAGGAAGAACAGTGACGGCTTCGCCGATCACCGCGGTAGGATCGACGAAAGCTCTCGAGCTCACTTCGCCGCTGAATTGCGGCGCTGGACAGAAAAGATTGAAAATTTTTGCGAAGGCGACGTAGGGGTCGGCGGTCTCGATGAAATTTAGTGTCTCGGTACTTTGGCTTTCGTCGACAGCGCCGGAACCGACGATTACGGCGCTGGCGCGGCACTGCGACAAGAAACGTTGATAGCGCGGATTGCTGAGAAAAGTGATATCGCCTTGGCCGGCTTCGTCGATGGCCGCGACTCTGTTGATAATAACGGTGCCGTCTCCGATAACGTTCCCTGCGACATGATTGGCGAGTTCAATGAGCGTTTTACTAATCGCCACTTACTTCTTAGCCCGGCTATTATAAGTTTCGATCACCTTGCCCGTGATATCGATCCCTTGGTCACTGTAAAGAATCTGCGAGCGTTCTAGGATCAGGGTGAATTTTTCCGCCTTGCCGACTTCGTTAACGATCTGCTCCAGCTCCTTAAGAATATCCGCCATCATCTCGTTGTTCTTCTGCTGTAGTTCCTGTTGGTAATCGGACATGGTGCGCTGCAGGCTGACCGAGCGTTTTTGAAATTCTCCCTCGAGATTGCGGCGCTCCTCGTCCTTTAGCAGCGGACCTTTTTTATCAATGTCACTCTTCATGCGGTCGAGCTCTTGTCGTTCTTTCACGATGTCGGCTTCAGCCTTCTTGACTTGAGCCTGGAATCGATCTTTGGCCCTCTTCCCGGCCTGCGACTCGGCAATCACACGCTGGATATCGATAAAGCCAATTTTTATCCTTTCCTGCGCAAACGTCTCTGAGCAACAAAGTAACAGCACCCCGACTGCCAGCCAGTACTTCACTCAAACCTCCGCGAACTTTGTGAAACGATTAGAATGGCAGCGCCTTCAGGGTTGACTGCCGATGGAGAAGCCGAGTACCGACGTCTCATCACCCGGCTTCTTATTCAGAGGAAAACCAAGCTCGACACGAAGCGGACCAAAGGGCGACATCCAACGCACTCCGGCTCCCACGGACCTTCTCAGATCACCGAAATTAATACCGTTGGCGAACGCATTGCCCATATCGAAGAACGCGACGCCTCGCACTCCGTATTGTTCCATAATGGGAAACAAAAGCTCGGCGTTCATCACCGCCGCCGTATTGCCTCCTACAACGTCGCTGCCGTGGCAAGTGACGGTAGAAGGAACGGTGGATGTATCAGTTACGCACGACGGCTCTCTCGGACCCAAGCTCCGATCAGAAAAGCCGCGCACAGAATTGATCCCACCGATAAAATAACGCTCGAAAAGCGGCAGATCATTCTTCCCGTCATTGGTCTTCGTGAAACCGATTCCGTAACCGAGCTGTCCGCCTAGTGCCAAGACATAATTGCCGCCCCAGTTGGGATCCTTGAGCAATGGATAATGCCAGCGGCCGCTCAAATCGGACTTGATGAAACGGGAATCACCGCCGAGCCCAGCCAATTTCACCGAGAAAGCAGACTTCGTTCCCTCGGTGGGAGCAAAAAAATGATCTCGGCTGTCGTAAGTAATGCCGGGAGTGACGCTGCTGGTCAGTGAAGTACCCTCTGAATCTTTAATCGCCTGGCTAGCGGCCGGGTCGATGCCATTGATCGTTTCTCGGGTAAGGTCGTAGGCCACTCCTCCGCGCATGTAATCCCAGATACTCGGAGCCGCATCACTTGCCAATTCATCCGATCCCTTTTCTTTGTCTTTTCGACCGAGACCGAAAAATGGCACGGTAAAGTCCTTCAGAGGATAGTTGCTGTTTACCCCAAAGCCGATCTTGTGCTCGTTAAAATCGGTAAATTCTCGTTTCGTATTGAATAGGTCGACACCCATCGCAACTTTCGTGTCATTAAAATACGGGTCGGTGAGACTCACGATATAATCTTGCCGTTTGGACCCGATACTGAAATTGCCGCTTACCCCTTGGCCTTTTCCGAAGAGATTCTTTTCAGAAACATTTGCGTTAAAAAGAAATCCATCGCCGCTACTATATCCACCGCCCACTTGAAATGTCCCCGTGGGACCCTCTTTGACGTCAACCAAGAGGTCGACGGCATCCGCTTGATCCGTTTTCTTTGTGGTGACTTGCACGTCCTCGAAATAGCCGGTTCTCTGCAGCGCATTGCGGCTCTGGGTAATCTTCGTGCCCGAAAAAAGCTCCTGTTCGTTCATGAGCAATTCGCGACGGACGACTTTGTCGCGTGTTTTCGTGTTGCCAGCGACCAGCACACGATTAAAATACACCGGCGGTCCTTTGCTGATCACCAGCGCCACGTCGACGCTCTTTGCGTTCGAGTCTACCTTAGTTATCGGATCCACTTGAGCAAACGCAAAGCCCTTGTTCGAGTACATATCCGTGAGCGTCGTCACGTCCTCGCGCAAACGGCTACCTCTAAAGATCTGGCCGGTGGTGAGCTTGACCGATTTGAGCATCTGCTTCCCGTCGGCGATCAATTCCCCGCCCAGTTCAACTTTGCCGACCCGATACTGCGGCCCTTCACTGATGCGGAAAACCACTTCTAGACCGTCGCGTGCCCGCAAAATCACCGGGTCGTCAATTTTGTGTTCGACGTAGCCGTTGTCGTTGTAATGGTTCGATAAGATCGCGACATCGTTGGTCAGCATGTCGCGATCGAGCACGCCCCGATTCGTTATGAAAGAAAAAATCCACTCCTCTTTCGTGGCAATCAATCCTTTGAGGTCACTTTCCGAAAAGGCCTTGTTTCCCTCGAAGGCCACTCTTTTGATCAAAAGCCGATTGCCTTCACTAATATCCAAGGTGACAACAGCTTGGTTGCTCGACTCCACCGACACGGAGTAATCGACGGCCGCGTTCACGTAACCTTGTTCATTATATAGCTTACGAACTTTATCGACGCCCTCGGCGACTTTCGTCCGATCTAGGATTGTGCGCGCGCCCACGCCTAAAGCGGTTTCGATCTTCTCTTTCGAAACTTGCGATGCACCCTGGATCTTGACCTCGCGAATATATGGTTTTTCTTTCACGGCATAGGTCAAAACGCCGTCCGGTGAGAGCTCGGCCTGCACGTCGTCGAAAAAACCCATGCGAAAAATCGCTTTCACATCTTGATCGACTACCGCAGGATCAAAGGTTTCTCCCGCCCGGCT
The DNA here is from genome assembly GCA_005879435.1 of Deltaproteobacteria bacterium. Lineage (GTDB taxonomy): Bacteria > Desulfobacterota > Binatia > UBA9968 > UBA9968 > DP-20. The sequence continues at coordinate 2,176 of VBKX01000073.1, read as the reverse complement.
TTTCAGGTGCAGCCGGATACCGTCGTCTTCGACCCTCACATTGCCGCTAATGCGGATATCCTTTAGTGTGACTCTTTCTCGGTTTGGATCTTCAGCGGGAAACGTGCTGGCGGCGAAAAACGACAAGAGCAGGAAACAAATAATGGCGGCGCTTCGTGCGCTTTTGAAGAATTCCATCAAGGCCTGCACAACAGACAACCTAAAATACCAAAAGATTTCTAAAAATCTAGCAAAAACGGATACTTTTGTAAAGCCAAATTCGCTTCACGGGATCGCCATGAGCTGGCCATCCTTCAGTTCCGTTTGACGGCCGATTTTCGCGGCGAATTGACGATTATGAGTAGCAACGATCAAGCCGATCCCATGCTCTTCGTTAAGGCGAAACAATAAATTCTGTACTTCCTCGCCGATCCTGAAATCCAGCGATCCCGTGGGCTCGTCCGCCAATACCAGCTTGGGCTTTAAAATCACTGCTCGCGCCACCGCCACACGTTGCTGCTCACCTCCCGATAGTTTTCCCGGGCGATGGCTTACACGGTCCTTTAATCCGACCAGGTCCAGTAATCCGGCCGCGTCGCTTTTGGCTTGACTGGGATCAGCCCCCCGTATGAGCGCGGGAAACATCACATTTTCTAAAGCCGAAAAATCGGGCAGCAGGTAATGAAACTGAAAGACAAAGCCGATTTGCTGGTTGCGAAACTCACACAACGCAGTCTCGTCGCCAATCGGCACCTCCTTGCCGCCAAATAGGATCTTGCCGCCGGTTGGACGGTCCAGAGTGCCCAGGATATGCAACAACGTGCTCTTGCCGACCCCCGATGCGCCGACAATAGCGAGGCGTTCACCTTCAGCCAAGTCGAGATTCACGCTCCGCAAGACATGGATCTCGTTGCCCCCCTCGTTAAAAGATTTGCGCAGGTCGCGGACGGCGAGAAGATTACTCATAGCGGATGATTTCCACGGGATCGAGTTTGGCCGCTTGGCGCGCAGGATAGATACTTGCGATCAAGCACACCGCAAACGATGTAAAAGCGACCAAGACGAAGTTGCTTAAATAAATTCGCACCGGCACCGTGGAAATAAGAAACACGCCGTCCGGCAGTTGGAACCCGTACTCAGAGATCAGACCGCACACCAGCAGTCCAAGGATCACGCCCAGCGTAGTTCCGACCACGCCGATAATGCATCCTTTGAGCAAAAATATTTTTCGAATGCTCTTTTGTGTAGCGCCCATCGAGCGCAATATCGCGATGTCTTTTTTTTTCTCCATCACGACCATGACCAGAGTGGATACGATATTGAACGCGCCGATCAAAACCATCAGCAGCAGCACCAAAAAATACACGGTCTTTTCGAGTTTGAGCGCGGAAAACAGGTTCGGCCAAAGCCGTGTCCAATCCTCGGCAAAATACGGAAAGCCTAATCGCCTTTGAATCTGATCCGCGATCTGGCGCGATTGATTGACGTCGCGAATTCGAATCTCGATATTCGTGACGGCATTGCCAAGCTCGAAAAACTTTTGCGCATCGGCAAGCGACATGATCACCAACGTAGAATCGATCTCACTCATGCCGGTTTTGAGAATGCCGGTTACGACGAAGCGCCGTACTTTCGGAATTACGCCGATCGCCGTCGGGCTCCCCAAAGGCGATACGACCTGCACCGGGCTGCCGAGAAAAACTCCCAACTGATTGGCCAGCCGTTCGCCGAGGATAATTCCCGGAAGCAAAACGGTTCGCTCCTCGACTCGAATGGGCTGCGGCGTTTTGAACCCCTCCAGACTCCCTTGCTTGATGAAGCTCTGTAAATTGACGACCCTGTTGACTCGGTCCGGATCGACCCCGCGAACCACGACGCCAGAGACTCGCGAACCCGCGGTCAGCATGACCTGGCCATAGATCGTCGGTGTGGCGGCGACCACGCCATTTTCCTTGACCACCTGTTGAATCAGTGGCTCGTAATCTTGCAGCTGATCACCTGACTTGACCAGCGCGATATGCGCATTGATCCCAAGCAGGCGGTCGCGCAAAGTTTCCTCGAACCCGGTCATCACAGCCATCACGACGTTGAGCGTCATCACGCCGATCATGACGCCGAGCACCGAAATCACCGTGATGAGCGAAATGAAGGTTTCTTGGCGACGCGCCTGCAGATAGCGCAGACCGATGAACAATTC
>VBKX01000481.1 GCA_005879435.1 Deltaproteobacteria bacterium | reverse complement strand
GAAGAAGCGCCGTTGGCCGTGGTGATACAGTTCATGAATCCCTGAGTGATTTTTTTCTTGTCCAAATTGCGGCCGATGAACACCAGACGATTGAGCCGCTCCTCGTCATCGGCCCAGGCTCGACCGGGACGGCCTTCGAACAACATGTGCACGCCCTGGAACACGAACTGATCGGGATCTTTGCGCAAGTTTAAAATGCCCTTCATGCGCATGATGCGCTCGCCGAATTCCGCCAACAGCTCACGAAACCAATGACTCAGCTTCAAGCCGTCGAGATCGCCAGGGGTCGTCACCGCAACCGTTTCGATGTCCTCGGTGTGACGGTGGTTGTGGTCGTGTTTTTCCGCTCTGACTTCGACGTCGAGGCTGCGCAAGTCCAGGACCGTGGCAATGTCGACGTCCGAATTCCTCGTTTGGCAGATACGCGCGGCGCCGTTCAAATTGCGCAGCTTGAATTCGAGCTCGGGCAGATCCTCGGGATTGATCAAGTCGATCTTGTTGAGCAGCACCATATCGGCGAAGGCAATTTGCTCCTTCGCCTCCGGCGAATTGCCCAACTGTTGGAAGATATGCTTGGCATCGACGACGGTGACGACGCCGTTCAACTGATACTCGTTCTTGATTCGATCGTCGATAAAGAAGCTCTGGACTACGGGGGCTGGATCGGCGAGGCCGGTAGTCTCGATCATCAACGTGTCGAACTTGTCCCGGTGTTCGAGGAGACCAAACAAACTGCGCAGCAAGTCGCCGCGCACGGTGCAGCAGATGCAGCCGTTGCTCATCTCGACGATTTCCTGGTCGGACGAAATCAGCAGGTGATGATCGATGCCGACTTCGCCGAATTCGTTCACAATCACGGCCACGCGACGACCGTGGTCGGCGGTCAGGATTCGATTGAGTAGGGTCGTCTTGCCGGCGCCAAGAAATCCCGTAAGAACCGTGACCGGCACTCTTTGATCGTTAGTTTCCACCATGCATGCACTTGAAATCCTTCCGTGATTGTTTTCTAAAGGTAACAACGAGCCGAAAGCGAGTCAACGTTGAATTCTATTGAACGCTGAGGATGCGTAAGTATGAAGCTTAAAGGGAAAGTCGCTTTTATCACGGGATTCGGATCGGGACTGGGGCAAGCGATTGCCGTCATGTTCGCCAAGGAAGGCGCCGCGGTGGCGGGCACGTCGCCGACCGAGTCGAAAGGTCGGGAGACGCTAACCCTGGTCGAGAAAGTCGGCGGCAAGGCGCTATTTTGGTCGGGCGATGTTTCGAATTCGGCGCAGATGAAAACCCTGATCGATGAAACCGTTCGGCAGTTAGGCGGCATCGATATCGTAGTCAACAGTGGCGGAGTGCGTACCAATGGCAGCATCACGGATATCACGGAAGACGATTGGGACCGGACGCTCGACGTAAATCTGAAAGGCGCGTTCCTTGTTTCGCGGCTGGCGATTCCCGAAATGAAAAGGCGCGGCGGTGGTGTGATTCTGCATATCGCCGCGCGCTCGGGGATGCTGGGTCAATCCGGGCGCGCGGCGTATTGTGCATCGAAAGGCGGCATGGTTCGCTTGAATGAAGCGATGGCGATGGATCACGCGGAGGATAAAATACGGGTCAATTGTATTTGCCCCGGACCGACACGCACGCCGATGGTGGATACGTCGACGGCCGAGAAACTCGCGCGTTACAAAACCCGCGTGCCGATCGGCCGCATCGGCGAGCCGGAAGATGTCGCTTACGCGGCTTTGTATCTCGCCTCGGATGAAGCATCGATGGTGACCGCGGCGATTTTACCGGTGGACGGCGGCATGCGGCTAACCGGACCCTAACAACCGATTTTATTGACGGGAAAGACCGTAGCATCGCGCAGCCGCGAGCTTAGGCACAAAAGGTATTCCACGACCAAGATCACGAAGGTTGAAATCAAGATATCCGAATCCTTCATGACCTTCGCGCGCTTCGTGGGTCAAATGATATTCAATTGCAAAAGAAATAGCTGCGACCAAGGATGGAGAAATGCTCGACGTACGGCCGATAGGGATAGAGGATTACACAGAACGCTGCAGCAAGCCATTATCAGAATTACATGACAAACTTTGGGTCGAGACTTATGCGAAGACCCACAGTCCCGGCATGATGGTCGGGCCCGTCGAGGGACAATTCCTGAAGATGCTCGCGACGATCACGGGCGCGCGGCGCATCCTCGAGATCGGCATGTTCACGGGTTATAGCACGCTGGCCTGGGCCGAGGCGCTGCCGAAGGACGGGCGCGTCGTGACCTGCGAGATCAATCCGCAGACCACGGAAATCGCCAAGCGCTATTTTGCCGAAAGCCTGCACGGTCACAAGATCGAAATCAAACTCGGTCCCGCGCTCAATTCGCTTAAACTGGTAGACGGCATTTTCGATCTCTGCTTTATAGACGCCGATAAGGAAAACTACGGCGCCTATTACGATCGCTGCATGGAACTGGTTCGTCCGCGGGGACTCATCGTTTTGGACAACATGCTGCGCGGCGGCCGGGTGCTGGATCCCCAAGACAGGGGCACCAAAGCTATCGACGAGCTCAACAAACGCATCCGCAAGGACCCGCGAGTGGAGAATGTGCTGTTGCCCATGCGAGATGGGATTATGCTGGTGCGGAAATTATGAAAGAGTTGTCGTTAAGGTAGGATTCAACCCATTTCTCCGTCTAGCAACTGTAAGGTTTGTGCCAGGTCTGTCGCGATCGGTGCCTGCCATTCTCGCGACTTGCCGGCGAAATTCAGTTTCACCTTCTCTGCATGAAGGAACTGGCGCTTCAAGCCGAACTCCTTGTGAAAGCGTTTGTTAAACCCAAAGTCGCCGTGCTGGTCGTCCATGACCACCGGATGGCCAAGCTTGGCGAAGTGGAGACGTATTTGATGCAGCCTGCCGGTTTCAATTGAAACCCGCACGAGTGTGACGTCGGCGAATTTCTTGACGACTCGGTAACGCGTGAGTGCGCGCACCGGGTTGCCCTGGCGACCGGGTACGGGGAAGTCGATCTTCCCTTCATTATTCGGCACCCGGCCGACGACAAGACAGAGATATTTTTTCTCCACGGCGCCGGTCTCGAAGCAGCTTTCCAACTCCGCGGCGATGTGGCGGTTTTTGGCGATTAACAGCAACCCCGAGGTGTCTCTGTCGATGCGATGAACGAGCTGTGGTTTGATGCCTCTGTGACGATAAGTCGTTTCTAAAATTCCCAGCACCGAGTCTCTTTTGCTGACGGATTTGCCTTCGTGCACGGCGATGCCCGCAGGCTTGTTGATTACGAGTAACGCCTCGTCTTCATAAACGATATCGAGCTTCGCAACGGCTTTGAACGGCTGGACCGAATCGGCTTGCCTTGCGAAACCAATATACAGCTGGATGCGATCGCCGCCGCGGATCAAGTCGTCGGCTTTGGCGCGCCGCCCGTTAACGCGTACGCCATTTTTGCGAAAGAGTTTTCGGACGTAGCCGATGGCGAATTCCTTTTTCAAAAAGCTCTCGAGCTTTTTGATCGCCTCATTGTCCGGCAAGACGATTTCACGCATGACCTGCATGAGCTAACGGCAGAAACCGCAAGGAGTCAAGACAAGGTCGTGGCAATATTTGCAATTGTGTAGTTATTAAGCTAGCTTACGTGGACGGCGTGGGGGCATTCAGCCCTCCTTGGTGTGCGCCGGGTGAGGTAGTCATTTGAGTCGTAATGAGTCGGTCGATGGTTTAAGACAAAAGATCGATCAAATTGATGCTAAAATCGTTAACCTGCTGAATGATCGGGCTTCTCTGGCGCAAAGGATCGGCCAAACCAAGAGCCTAAGTAGTCAAACGGTTTATGTCCCCCATCGAGAGAAGGAAATTCTCCAACGGGTCTGCGCATTAAATCGCGGACCGCTCTCCACTCGGGCCGTTAGCGCGGTTTTTCGCGAAATCATTTCGGGTTGCCGCTCGCTTGAAGGGCCGTTGACCGTAGCATTCTTCGGGGCTGAGGCGACTTACACTCATCTCGCGGCTCGCGAGAAATTTGGCTCCTCGACAACTTTACAGTCGACGGCCAGCATCGCTGAAGTTTTCCAGGAAGTCAGCCAGGAACGAGCGGCGTTCGGCGTAGTGCCGATCGAAAACTCGACCGAAGGCGCAGTGACGCATACGTTTGATTCACTGGTGGATT
>VBKX01000480.1 GCA_005879435.1 Deltaproteobacteria bacterium | reverse complement strand
TGCGCGCCGGCGTCGATTATATCGTCGTCGGCCGGCCGATCCTCGAATCCAAAGATCCAGTCAAGGCCGCACGGGCGATCGTCGCCGAAATGGAAGACGGCGGAAAATAATCGACCGCTCCCCAGTATTGCTGGGACTGCGATGCGAATGCTCCACTCCCTTCACTTTGTTAGCGCTTCCAGAGCTTATAGAAATGATTCACCGGGCCATGGCCGGAGCCGACGGTGAAACCTGCGCGGATCGCTCCGGTGATGTATTGCTTGGCAAGCGAGACGGCTCTTTCCAACGTCTCGCCTTTTGCCAGATTGGCGGCGATCGCCGCTGAAAAGGTGCATCCAGTGCCATGGGTATTCTTTGTCCGAATGCGTGGCGCGTTGAGCGCGCAGAATTGCTTCCGGTCGAAAAACAAATCGACTGCCGGGCCTTTGCGATGACCGCCTTTGATCACAACAGTTTTTGCGCCCATGGCGACGATACGCCGCGCTGCCTCTTCGATGTCCTTGGTTGCGCGCAATTCCATTCCAGTGAGCTCTTCGGCTTCTGGGATATTGGGAGTTACCACCGTCGCTAAAGGGATCAGCAAAGAGCGCAGGGCAGCGACCGCATTCTTCTTGATCAATAGATCACCGGAAGTGGCCACCATCACCGGATCAACGACCAGATTTTTCAGCCGATGCTGCTGAATCTTTTTCGCGACGACTTCGATGATCGCGGTGTTGGCCAGCATACCGGTCTTGAGCGCATGCGCGCCGATGTCATCGATCACCGCGTCGACTTGTGCCGCGACGAGGTCCGGAGCTAACGCTAGGACTTGGGTTACGCCGACCGTATTCTGCGCGGTGATCGCGGTGATCGCCGAGGTGCCGTAGACACCGAGGGCGGCAAAGGTTTTCAGATCGGCTTGAATGCCCGCGCCGCCACCGGAATCGGAAGCGGCGATGGTCAGCGCTTTGCGGATGGGTTTCATTGGCGGTAAGGGTAGCAGAGCTCTGTAGAGGATTCGAGCCGGCCATTCGAAAGAAAGATCTCCGCAAACTGAAACCGTAACCGGACTCACGCCGGCGGCAATAGAGCGGCCGCACGGTCGCGGACCTGACGCGCAAAGGTTACGCCGGTTTGAAAGATCTGTTCCGCTTTGGCTTTTTCTTCCGAAGTTCTAGCTAACACTGAGGCTTGGTAAAACTGTGTGAAGACGGTCTTGATAATCTGCTCATAGCCTTCCGCGACTAATTGCTGATCGCTCATGATTTTTATCTCCTTCCGCGGATTGATTATTTTCCCCCTGGCAGCATGGAAAAATCAACCAACTTCTTGGAGTCGAGATCGGCCGGCACGGGTCTTTCTTGACGCAGCAGGTCCAAGTATCCGCGCGCGACTTTCGGCGGCAAACGGCCGTCTTTGTTGAACATGCTGACGTAGGTTTCGTAAGTGCGCTCAGCCTCGGCTGATGTGATCTTGAACTTGTCGGCGATCATTCTTACGGATTCCACCCGGTTGGCGCGTATCCACGTTACGGCGTCGAGAAGCGCATCGATGGTTTTTTGCACTCTATCGCGATGATTCGCGACTTCTTGCCTGGACGCGATCAAGCCGGAGGTCGGAATGTCTACGAGATCGCCGACCAGGGCAAATTTTTTAAAGCCGCGGGTGACCGCTTTGTCGTCGAACGGTGGCGTCAATACGGCGCCGGCAACCTGCTGAACTTGCCAGTGACGCGAAGCTCGATGCGGTGCCGCCGGTCATGATAAAGCCGACGTCTTTATCGCTGATCTCGACTTTCTTGAACCATGCCATCAAAAAATAATGCGGCGATGTCCGGATACCCGAGATCGCGATCTTCTTGCCGATCAGGTCTTGTGGCTTGTTAATTTCTTTCGTGGTCACGAGCATCCACGGCGTAATCTCGTAGAAGTTGAGTACGACAACGAGCGGCAAACCTGCCACCGCGGCGGAGATCCCAGTCGATAGAGAGGGAAAAAAATTAATATTGCCGGCGATGATCGCCTGCGGCTGGATGCCGGTGTTCATCTGGATATATTCCGCCTCGAGACCGGACTTCTTGAGCAGTCCTTTCTCCTGAGCAATGTAAAAAGGCATGTAGGTTAAGGCCAATGATGGAAGTCCGACGCGGATCTTCTGCAGACTCTCGGCTGCGCCGGTGATTCCACGTAATAGGAAACTTATCAAAAACAAAACAAGGCTCACTGAACCTGCGCCCTTCATCGCGGAACTCCTTAGACGGTAATCGCCTGCGACCATTGCCTTCGGTGCTTTGATGCAAAATCCTATCGGAGACCGGTGTTCGAGGTCAAACTTATTATTGACTGCAAACACGTCA
>VBKX01000478.1 GCA_005879435.1 Deltaproteobacteria bacterium | reverse complement strand
TTTTATCGCCAACATGACCAATCCAGATATTTATCAGACCGGCAAGATTATTTTGCCGCGCGGCACACTGCATATCACACGCACGAAGATGCTTTGGCAGGCCACCTGCTATGAGACGCTAAAATTCAGCAACTACGGCTTGTCGTCGATCCCGGTTCAATTCACCGTCGAATACAGCGCCGATTTCGCAGATCTGTTCGAAGTGCGCGGCATGACGCGCGAGCGCAAAGGCGTGCTGCATGAGGCAGGATTGGAACAATCACGGCTCCGGTTCGACTACACCGGGCTGGACGGCGTCGCCCGTCGCACCCAGATCGAGTGCTTCCCGGGTCCCGATCGTTTGTTCGAGCCTAGGCAAGAAAGAGAATTTTATCTGACTTACTCTTGTCAGATCGGCGACGCGCCCGCAGCGCAGGCCAGCTACAGCCGTGCGCGGGCAGCGGCTCAGACAACGCTCGCCCTTCAGGAGACACCCGAGTGTCGCGTCCACACGTCCAACGAGCAGTTCAATGAATGGTTGGTACGCTCGTCAGCCGATTTGCATATGATGTTTACACGCACGCCGCTCGGCGTTTACCCTTACGCCGGCGTGCCCTGGTTCAGCACCGCCTTCGGCCGCGACGGCATCATCACCGCGCTCGAATATCTGTGGATCAATCCGGCGGTTGCCCGCGGTGTCCTGAGTTATCTAGCAGCGACCCAAGCGCAGGCCATCGATGCGCACCGGGACGCCGAGCCGGGAAAGATCATGCATGAAACGCGCACAGGCGAAATGGCCGCCCTCGGAGAAATACCATTTACCCGTTACTACGGCACCGTTGACGCGACGCCTTTGTTTGTCATGCTCGCCGGCGCCTATTTCGAAAGCACTCATGATCTGGATTTTATCCGATCGATTTGGCCCAACATCGAGCATGCCCTGGATTGGCTGGAACGCTATGGCGATAGAGATGGCGATGGATTTATCGAGTACGCCCGCTACTCGACGAATGGGCTTGTCCAGCAAGGCTGGAAAGACTCCTGGGACTCGGTGTCGCACGCGGACGGCTCTCTCGCCGCCGCGCCCATCGCCCTGTGCGAAGTTCAAGGCTACGCCTATGCCGCTCAACGGGCGGCGGCGACGATCGCTTTTGCTTTGGGGCAAGTGGAAAAATCCAGGACTCTTCTGGCGCGGGCAGACGATCTCAAAGAAGCGTTTCACAAACAATTCTGGTGTACCGACATTTCCACCTACGCGTTGGCCCTGGATGGCGAGAAACGCCAATGCCAGGTCAAATCGTCGAACGCCGGCCACTGCCTCTACACCGGGATCGCCGATATGGAATCTGCCGGCAAGGTTGCCGATACACTCATGAACAAAGGCTCCTTTTCCGGGTGGGGTGTGCGCACGCTGGCTGCCTCGGAAGCACGCTTCAATCCGATGGCCTATCATAACGGATCGGTCTGGCCCCACGACAATGCTTTGATCGCCGCGGGTTTGGCGCGATACGGCTTTAAAGATGAAGCCAACAGGATCTTCGCCGGATTGTTTCAAACCAGCCTGTTCGTCGAGTATCGCTTGCCTGAGCTTTTTTGCGGCTTCGAAAAACAAAACGGCAACGCACCTGTGCCATATCCGGTGGCCTGCTCGCCGCAATCGTGGTCAGCCGCCGCCGTCTATGCGCTGCTGAACGCGGCGCTTGGATTGAAGATCGACGGCGCAGCGTCGCGACTGTCATTCGTCAGACCGGTTTTACCGGATTTCTTCGACGAGATCGAACTCAATAACTTAAAAGTCGGCGCCGGCGCGGTCGATCTGCTGATTCACCGCCGGGCGCAGTCGGCGACCATAGAAATCCGCAGGCGCAGCGGCGACGTCGAAGTGATCACCGAAAGCTAATGCGAAGATTGGCGGCGGAGCCGGCCGCCGCGAACGGCGCTCCGTTAGCCTTGGCCTGGTTCGCCGCTATCTCATCGCGGCGCGGGATGCTCGCGCCATTTTGCCGCGTCGGCGTCGAGCGCGCCCGGGCTCTGCCGTCGATCACGCGCTGATAAATTTTTACGTAGTCCTGCGCCATGCGACGCACCGAAAAACGCTCCTCGAACACGCGCCGGCAGCGCGCACGATCGAAATCGCGGATTGCCTCCAGCGCTTCGACCGCCTGCTCGACGTCATCGACGACATAACCGCTGATTCCATTATCGAGCACTTCGGGCACCGAGCCGCGCCGAAAAGCCACAGTCGGCGTGCCGCAAGCCATGGCTTCGATCATCACCAAGCCAAAGGGCTCCGCCCAATCGATGGGAAAAAGCAATGCGTAGGCATTGCTCAAAAACTCGCTTTTGCCGGCATCGTCGATCTCGCCGAGAAATTCCACCAATGGATGATCTAACAGCGGACGTATTTCCTGCTCTACGTAACAGCGGTCCACCGCGTCGATTTTAGCGGCAATCTTCAGCGGCATGTTGGCGCGTTTGGCGATCTCGATGGCCCGATCGACCCGTTTTTCCGGAGAGATTCTCCCCAAAAATGCCAGGTACTTGCCTTGCTGTTTGTTGAAGCCGTAGAGGTCGAGCGGCAAGCCGTGATAGACGGTCCCACACCAATTGATCCATGCCAACGGCGTTCTCTGCGAGTTGGAGATCGACACCACCGGCATATCGTCGAATTCGCGATAAAGCGGTAACAGGTCGGGTATGTCCAGGCGGCCATGCAACGTCGTCACGTGGGTCACCTCCTGACGGCGCAAAAATGGATACGGAAAATAATCGATGTGAAAATGGACGATATCGAACCTATGCGCCTGCTGAAACATTTGCTCCAACTGCAACACATGGTAAGCGATATAGTCGACGCAATCCGGATTGAGGCGCAGGGACTGAGCGCAGGGTGAAACCAATGTCGCCTTGGTCAGCGAATCGCCGCTCGCGAAGAGCGTGACCTCATGACCTTGGTCGACCAATTCTTCGGTGAGATAAGACACGACGCGCTCCGTCCCGCCGTAATAAAGCGGCGGGACGCGCTCGTAAAGCGGCGCTACCTGGGCAATTCTCATTGAAATCTCCGTTTCTAATTTTACTCCGAACAACGCGCCAAGCCGTGCGGTTGCTCACTTGGCTCGCGTCACGCACTGATAAAAGACACGGGTACGCTAGCTGAAACGCCAACTCGGGTTGGCGAACCGGAAAAAACCAATACAGCGGGGCGAGAAATCAAGTTACACGGACCGATTTGAAACCGAGGATCAACATCGCTCCGGGGTGAACGCCACGCGGGTCGCTCTTTTGCCATGATGTTCTTTCGTAAACTCGCACATCCGCTAACGACACGTGCCGCGATCTTTGGCAAACATCTATTGATCATCTTCTCGCGGGCCTTGCGCATAATCTCAGCAGCATTTTGTAACTACTTGCTCCGCAAGTGAT
>VBKX01000475.1 GCA_005879435.1 Deltaproteobacteria bacterium | reverse complement strand
GGATCGATCCGCTCTTCGATCGGTTTCGAGATATCGAAATTATCCATAAAACGCTGCACTCCCGCCGCCTCGCCTTCGGGAACGGTTTCCATCGTGAAGCGAAAACTATGGTGCGCGCGATTGGCCATGCGCGAGCGCACGCGCCGGCGGGCGACGTCGCCGTCCTCGTCGACGACGATCATGCCGGCCGGCATGATATCGATCTCATCCAAGCTTCGCCCTTCCGCTTCCACGCCTTCGGCGATGCGGCGGCGCGCCCAGTCCGTTACTTGCGCGTCGAAACCGGTGCCGAGAATGACACCGTCGCAGGTACGCCCGGCGACGCGCAAGGTCTTCGGTCCCTCCGCGGAAATGTAGATCGGTACGAGATGCTTGCCGGCTTTGAGCTTGACGTTGCCGCCGGCGCGCTCCTTACTCTTCGGCACAGTGAGGCCGCGGTCGTGAAGAAGATCGTGGATGACGCGAAGACCCTTCTCGAAATCGACGAGCTGGGTCGCGGTTCGCCCGAGACTGTAAACCGGACCGTCACCGGTGCCCATACCGATGATCGCGCGGCCTTGGGAAATTTCATTCAGCGTCGCGAAGGAATTCGCCGTGATGGTCGGATCGCGATAAACCATGTTGGTCACGGCGGTGCCGAAGCGAATTCTCTTTGTATTCACGGGGCACAGCGCCATGGCTTGATAGGGATCGACATTGTTCATTTGGCTGTCGGCGAAAAAGATCGCTTCAAAGCCGAGCGCTTCGGCGCGGATTGCGCGATTCACGGCTTCGTTAACCGAGCGCGCCGAACTGTGCAGACAAAAGTTCATAATCGCTTCATACTAGCATTGGGCTCTTAGTTCAAAACGTTTCAATCGTTCAACCGCTTTGCTCCGTTCAACCGATCGCTTCGCGATCTCCGTTCGTACGATTTGAACTACTTGAACGGTTTGAACGTCTTGAACATCCTAATTCCCCGCTTCCATTTGGCGGGTGTGCCAGCGCACGCAGGCGTGAATGGCAAGACCTGAAATTATGAAACAGAGTAGGCAGACGGCGAAGGACGAGGCGTAAGTGCCGGTGACATCGAAGAGGTAACCGCCGATCCACGAACCGAAGGCGCTGCCCAGGCCAAAACTAATTTCCAGAAAACCGAAGATGAGACCGATCTTGTGACCGGAGAAAATATCGCCGATCACCGCGCCGTAGGTCGGATTGCCGGCGCTGTGGCCGACACCGTAGAGCACGATGGTGAGGTACACGAGCCAGATCGGCGCGCCGGCGGTCATGACGATCATACAAGCGACGCCAAGAGCGGTGACAAAAATCGCGACACCGTACGTCGTGCTGCGCCCGAGGCGGTCCGAGATGGAACCCCAAAGTATCGTCGCGCCGATACGGATGAAGCCCATGAGTCCAAAGTAGAAAGACGCCGCCAGTTTCTCGTGGCCGACGGCGACGAAATGCGCGATGGCGTGGGTGTTGATCATGAACAAAGCGGTTCCGAGGGCGAGATGGCCGACAGTGATACACCAAAACGGGAAAGAGCGCACAGCTTCACCGAGAGTCCAATCACGCTGGTCCGGGTGTTTTGTCGAGTGACGGCTGAAACTCAACGCAGTCTGCGCATCGTCGCCATCGGGATACTGGCCGACGTCCTGCGGATAGCGCCGCTGAAATAGTGCGTTCGCCGGAACTAAGATGAACAACGACAAGCTACCCGTGACAATAAACGTCCAGCGCCAGCCAATTCGATCGATGAGCAGCTGAGTCACCGGCACCATCACCAACGCGCCTAGGCCCTGGCCCATCGACGCGATGCCGATTGCGGTGGCGCGCCGGCGCACGAACCAAAAAGAGATAAGCGCGTTGTGACCGACGAAACTGAGGGCCCCTTGGCCGAGGGCCGTGACGATGCCGTAAGACAAGTACAGACTTGCCAGGGAATTGGCGAAGGATGACAAGACTAGGCCGGCGCCGACCAACAGCGCGCCAAGAGGCATCAACAGCCGCGGCCCGAACCGGTCGAAGGCCAAGCCGACCAGCGGCGCGGCGACGGCATAGACGAAGAAATTGGCGGACGCCACGGTGGCGCCGTCGCTGCGCGACCAGGCGAATTCTTCCAACAGGGCGATATAATAAACGCCGAACGCGCCGTTGACGCCGCGCATAACGACCATGTTGGCGAAACAAAGCGCGAGGATGACGTAGCCGTAAAAAAACTTGGGGCGCATGAGGGGATTGGAGTGGTGGAGTGCTGGAGTATCGGAGTGTTGGGTCTACGGCATCAAACCATTACTCCATCACTCCATTACTCCAAGGAGAATTTGTTTACTTCGCTTCTGCCGATTTGATGTCTTTGATCTTGACGTCGAAGTTCAAAGTCTTGCCGGCGAGCGGATGATTCAGATCCACGACGACGGTTTTGTCCTTGACTTCGTGCACGCGGATGGGGATGGTTCGTCCGTCGGGCGCTTTGCTCATCAGCATGGCGCCCGGCTTTTGTCCTTCCGGAGGGATCTTATCGCGCGGGATCTCCTGAAACGCAGCGGGGTCCGACAAACCGTAACCTTCCTCCGGCTTCACTCTCACCTTTTTCTGGTCGCCGACTTTCAAACCGAGCAATTCCTGTTCGAGCCCCTTGACGATCTGTCCCGCGCCTTCAATGAATGTGAGCGGTTCCTTACCGACGTTGGTATCGATGACGGCGCCGCCATCATCGGTAAGCGTGTATTCGACGGAAACGATGGAGCCGTCTTGAATCACCGTGCCTGGTTTGAGCGTGATCCCTCGAGTCGATTCGGCGACGCTGGTGCGGGCGAGATTGCTGAGAAAAAAAAGCGCGCCTAGAACCGCGCCGCTCATGACCATCAGGCCGAGAAGTTTTTTCACAATGGACCCTCAATGGGCGCTGAGGCCGGTCAAAAGGTTTCAAATGCAAGGCGCGCGAGAAATCGACGAGCGCAGACGTACGTATTCAGTACGTTGGAGCGAGGCGATCGAGCGCAACGAAGCAGTTGAGCCTTTTCAGCGGCCTCAGCACGGCTTGAATTTCGGCAGCGTTACTCCGTCCCCGCTGTCTTCGAAGACGACTTCCACCGGCATGTCGATGTGGACTTTTTCGATCGGGCAGCCGATGACGTTGCTGCAAAAGCGCGGGCCGTCATCCAGATCGACCCAGGCCGTGACATAGGGGATGTCAGGCGCGAAACCGCGCAGCGCTTGGCCGACGACTTCGCGAACCACGGTGAAGCAAAAGATTTTGCCTTTACCGCCGACTTGAACCCAGTCGAGCCTATCGCTGGCGCAATCTCCGCAAACCGGCCGCGGGCAAAACACCCAAGTGCCGCAATCTTGGCATTTTTGCATCATCAGTTTGCCCGCTTTTGCGCCGTCCCAAAACGGCTGATTGACGGGAGTGATTTCGGGGAGTGGTTTTTTAGCTAATTTGTCATCTGCCATGTGATACTCCTGCCGCGTTGGCGGCTTGCAGAATTTATCGATGCTGTCGGACCCAGGGCGACCACCGGTCGCCCCTACATTACCTTTGCGCCTTCGCGCCTTTGCGGGAGATACTCCGATTGCTTTACGCTTCGCTGCCCAAAATGGCCGCCGCGGTGCAGCCGAAGTTTTTGCCGTAGTTGACCGCGCCGACGCCGGTCGAGATGCCAAATTTAATATTCGGCACCTGACGGTCACCGCCTTCGCCGCGAATCTGCCGGACCGTTTCCAAGACGTGCAGCATGCCGCCCGTCGTCGACGGCTGGCCGCAGTTGATCATACCGCCGCTGGTCTGAATCGGTAAATCGCCTTTGAAAGTGAAATCGGTCTTCTCGAAGAAGGCTTTGTCGTTTCTGCCGCTGAAACCAAGGTCTTCGATTTGAATCATCACGATCGGAATGTAGTCGTCGTAGAGATTCAGACAGCGGATATCTTTGTGCGCGACGCCGGACATATCGAATGCGCGTTTGCCGGCTTGCGTGATGCCGGTGATTAGCGGATTGGCCCGGTAGCGCGGCCCGTAGCTCGCGTTGTTGCACTCGCCCCAGCCGAGCAAGTAGGCCGGCTTCTTGCGCAGGTCCTTCGCGCGCTCCGCCGACGCCATGATGTACGCCTTGCCGCCGTTGGCCGGCAGGACGCAATCCAACAGTCGAATCGGGTCGGAGATCAGCCGCGACTTTTTGTAATCTTCAATGGTGATGGGTTTGCGAAGATAGGCGTTAGGATTCAAGGACGCGTGATATCGCCCGGTGACGGCGATCTTGCCGAAATGTTCTTCGGTCATGCCCGATTCGTGCATGTAGCGGCTCATGACGAAAGAAATTTTACAGTTTGGTCCCATGACGCCGAAGGGCATTTCATAGTCGCGCGTGTCCGCGGGCGCGCCGCGGTGGCCGCCCCGTTCGCCGAATGGTGACGCAGCGGCGATGACGAGGACAAGATCACAGAGGCCGGCCGAGATCGCCGCCGCCGCGTGGCCGAGGAGCGACACGGAACTGGCGCCGCCGTTGCCGCCGGCGAGTGAAACGCCCGGCGTGATACCGAGAATCGCCGCCACTTCCTCCGGCCAAAACGGTTGAGAATGATTGGTCGTATAGATGGCCGCGAGCCCTTGGCCGTCGAAATCTTTTTTTGTCAGCCCCGCATCTTCCATCGCCAAGCGCGCCGCCCAAGCGAGATATTCCGCGGTTGATTTGCGCGCCTCATCGGGTTTGCTGCCGAGCCGATCGGTCGGCGTCTCACCAATGCCGACGACCGCAGTTTTTCCTCGTATGCTCATGGTTTGAGTTCCTCTCTTCGATCTTTGACAGATATTTCAGCAACCCTTGGCTGTCAAGCAATCTGGCGGAGCCAAGATTATGTCTCCCGCAAAGAGCGCAAAGCATGCCCTGAGCAAAGTCGAAGGGGACGCCAAGGTAAAATTAAAAAAGTGGCTGGGCGGAGCCTTTGCGAGCTTAGCGTGCCCTTCGTCCGGCTCAGGACAGGCTTGGCGCGAGGGGATTTCTTGGATTCGGTTGTGATTGACAGCTGTTTCATGCCCGTGGGATAAGGAGCTACACAGATACCGGCTGACGCTGCTTAGGCTGGCAACATAGATCGATAATCCAAGAGCCCGAATGGTTTCATACTGCTCGGGCTTTTTTTTCGGCTCATGTCGGCGCTTTTCCATCGATCTCACTCAATCTTCATTTATCTTATGCACATCGCCTCTAACTTGGATGACGAATCAAATTTGATACGCCCCGTATCAAATTGGCTACACGTGAGCTTGCTTCGATGTGCCGGCCGCGGTTCTTCCATCGTGAATTCCTCTACGAATTCAACGCTCTTGTCTGGGTGATCGTCGACTCGGTCATGGCACTATTCGTGCTCCGTAGCAGTTGCGCGTTTTAGCGCCCTGATCCTTTGGCTAGGGATTGGATGGAGTAAGCATGAGTAAAGTAATCGCCTCTCTCGTAGTCGCGGCGGCAGTTCTATATGCGGT
>VBKX01000070.1 GCA_005879435.1 Deltaproteobacteria bacterium | reverse complement strand
CTTGCGCGCTATTCGGAACGGCCGCACCAAGCGTTGCCGCATGACTCAGGGCTAGGATTGCCGGCAAAATCTCAGCCAATTATGTAGGCTAACCAAATTGAACAGCACGGTGCCTCTACGAGGCCTCGCCTTGAATCCGCTTGCGAAACTCCAGCGGCGCGGAAATATTGTGAAAGACTTCGCGCACGCCACCGGTTCCCGTGAGCGTCACTGAGCCATAGTTCAGAAACCTGCCCATGACCGTTTGATCCACGGATATCGCTTCGACGTGCCGGAGCAGCAGCTCCAACGTTTTCCGGCGCAAAAATCCCACTTTGATAATCACCCTCTTGTTAGTCACGCCAAACTCTGAAGTCGCGTAATCGATAACCGGAGGAAGGAAGGCAAGCAATCCGATCAGGATAACAACGCCGCCAACGATCGGTTGAATGAATAGAAAAATGGCCCCAAGAAAAACCAGCGCGCAAGGTTTCCAGAAAATGATCCAGTGCAATCTCGCTTTGTAGACGATTTTTTCGTCAGGCAAAAGGTTCGATTCGATGTATCCCATGCTTGCTGTTCCTTTATTGTCGGCCGACTTTCAAGTTGACGGCCACTATAGCATGATAGCAGTCCAGGTAGGATCAAGCCCTGAGGCATCTCGCCGCAGATTTGGCTTCTCGCTCGAGTTTGGATAAACATCTAAATCATGCGCGCGATGCTCTTTGAAAGAGCCGGTCAAGCGTTGCGCTTGACAGACGTGCCAACCCCTCGGCCTGGCGCTGGCGAAGTTTTGATCCGCGTATCCGCCTGTGCGGTGTGCCACACCGATCTGCATGTCGTCGATGGCGAATTAACGCGGCCTAAATTGCCGCTGGTGCCGGGCCACGAAATCGTCGGCACGGTGGCGGAATTAGACCAAACCGTCGGTCGCTTCAGGATCGGCGATCGTGTCGGCGTACCCTGGCTTGGCTGGACATGCGACGCTTGCTCTTATTGCCGGAATGGCCAAGAGAACCTCTGCGACCAGGCGAAGTTCACCGGCTATACGATCGACGGCGGCTACGCCGAATATACCGTCGCCGATCAGCGTTTTTGTTTTCCGATTTCCGAAATATACAATGACGTTGAAGCCGCGCCGCTGCTCTGCGCCGGGTTGATTGGTTATCGAAGCCTTGTCAAAGCCGGCAATGCCAAACGGCTCGGCATTTACGGTTTCGGCGCCGCCGCGCACATCGTCGCGCAAGTCGCAAAATATCAGCAGCGTGGGATCTATGCGTTCACCCGTCCAGGCGACGACGAAGCAAGAAAGTTCGCTCTCGGCCTAGGCGCGGTTTGGGCCGGTGGCTCGAACGAACTGCCGCCGGTCAAGCTCGATGCCGCGATCATATTCGCGCCTGTCGGCGCTCTGGTGCCACAAGCGCTCGAGGCCGTCGGGAAAGGCGGGATTGTCGTTTGTGGCGGCATCCACATGAGCGATATTCCCTCTTTTCCCTATTCCATCCTGTGGGAAGAGCGCTCGATTTGCTCCGTCGCAAATCTCACGCGCCGCGACGGCGAAGAGTTCATGGCTCTCGCGCCAAAGGTTCCTGTGCGCACGAGGGTTGAAACGTTTCCGTTGGAAGAAGCAAATGAAGCCCTAGCACGGCTACGGCATGGAAAAATTCAAGGCGCGGCGGTGCTGGTACCCAAACCAGATTCCGCATGAGCACCTTACCAAGATTATTTCTAGCCGTTTCAATTTCGTCATTCCCTCACGCCTTTAGCGGCAATCCTGACGAATTCTAATTAGCCCGCCGTAAAGAGAACACTTGCGGGTGACGCCATCGGACAACTTTTCAATCAATGGTTTTTTCCCAGAAGCTTGCTACCCAGTCTATTCAGCCGGGGTCTGCAGCGGCTGAATCACTTCACGCGCCAGAATCCCGACCTGCTCGCGCCAGCCTTCGAACGGTCCGCACGGCCGCATGATAAATTTCGTTGCGCCCGCGGCGATATAGGCTTGCACTTTTGCGCGCACTTGGTCGGGACTTCCAAATGCGGTGAATTCGCCAACCGAAATATCGGCGCGCGGCCGAACCGAGCGTCCGGCGACTTCGAACGCTTTGTCAGCATCCGCCGCAAAGTAGAAAGGAATCAGCACGCCATAGTGATCTTCCGGAACTTGTCGGCCGGCTTCGTCTGCGTAGACGCGAATCGCATTGATTCCAGCATCGACCTCCGCAGGCGACACCGAAGAGACCAACCAACCATCGCCCAAACGACCGGTGCGGCGCATGGCGGCTTGGCTGCGCCCGCCGATCCAGATGGGAAGACCATTTTTCTGCCAAGGCCGCGGCATGATCGTGACATCTTGCACGGAATAAAATTTTCCTTCGAACGTGACATTTTCTTCCGTCCATAGCCGCCGCATCAGAGCAATCGCCTCATCGGCCCGAGCCGCGCGTTCTTTCTTGTACACGCCAACGGCCTGCAAGTCCTTCGAATCGTCGCCGCCCAAACCGAAAGCGGGAAACAAACGGCCGCGCGAAATGAAGTCCAGCGTCGCCAGTTCTTTGGCGAGAACGATCGGATTGCGCGCCGGCAGCACCAGCGTGCTCGTCCCGAGCTTCATCTTGCGCAATCGCCCCGCGATATAGGAAAGAAACGTGATCGGTTCGAGAATCAACTGACTTGTGACCAGGCGGTCGCTCATCCAGAGGGAATCGACGTCGAGCGCTTCGAAGTAGTCGACGAGATCCACTATCGCGTCGGCGTGGGCGTCCTTAATTGGCCATTGCCCGAGCGCTATCCCGATGCGAACCTTCATGCCGGCCGATTACTTCTCGTACAGCTTCTTGATGAATCCGCTCTTGTCGAGCTCCTCAACGAAGCTTGAGTCGATGAACTCCTCCGGCTTGTGTTTGTATACGTCGGGACGCGTCGCCGCGACGTACTCATAGCTCGTCTTCAGGCCCTTGATGTTTGGATACGGCGCGGCGATACGATGCTTGGCAAATAGTTCCCAAGACTCCTGCGCTAACGAATCGTCGTCCAGTCGCAGCATCTTCTTGATGATTTTCTTCGCGAGATCGGGCTCCT
>VBKX01000069.1:3106-5814 GCA_005879435.1 Deltaproteobacteria bacterium | reverse complement strand
TCGAAGAGGGTGGCAAGCGGTGTCTCCGGCCAGAGAATAGGAATTTCGATCGAGCAATTGCTAAGCAGGCCGATTTTGTAACCGCTGCCTCTTAGTTGTGTGAGCGTCGCGATCGCATCCGGTTTCGGTTTAAGCGCCCGCCTGATTTGTTGCAGGCGCATCTCCACCGCCTTTTTCATTTTTTGTGGGTTTACTCGAACACCGATGGCATCGCAAACGTGTTCTAGGCTCGCTTCTACGGTCTGAAAAGTTCCATTGACGCGCATCTCCGTCGTTTGCCGCCATATCTGCGCAAACGGCTCGGAAGGCACTTCCAAAGCCATAGCCAAATTAGGGTTCGTTGACCCGATTGACGACGCGAAGTCATCCACCAAGGTGCCGAATAGATCGAATATGACCGCGTTAAGCTTCATTCGTTCGGTTGTGTGCCGAGCTTCACCGACGTTAACAGGTTCTTCGGTAAAAGCCATTCCCAGCTGACGATCGAGGCAAGTTTTCCAGGCGCATTACTTGACGAACAAAAAGTTTAGACCAGCGACGAGCAGAGTAAGATCGATGATGAGAACGAAAACAGACTCCGAAATTCGATCGACGATTTTCTTGCCGGCAAAAGCGCCGCCGATCATAAAGGGAACCAGAGTTAGACCCGCCGTAAGGACGTTGATTTCAATCAAGTGTGCTCCACCGAACACGCCGAGCTTGGAAATTTGCATCAACGTCGTTGCCAAGGCGTCTGTACCGATATACGCGCCTCGCACTAAGCCGTAGGCGAGAAAGAACGGAGCCATGAGCGAGCCCACGCCTTCGAGGAGACCATTCAACAAGCCGAAAACTGCGCCGATCGGAACGAACCACCGCGCCGAATTAAATTTCGGAGGCCGCAACCGGAGGCGCCGCCAAGCCACGGTTAAGAGCAAGAATATTCCCAAAATGCGCGCTAATACCATCGGTGGCGTCAAGACAAAAAGCATGGCGCCGGTTAACGCCAATGGGATTGACCCGAGAGAAAACCAGCCTACCACGGGAGTCGAGATATCTCGCCTATTGAACCAGGCTCGACCGAAATTGGAGGAAAGATTTGCAATGGTCAGGATGGGAATAGCTTCGCGCACGCCAAAATAAAGCACCAGGACCGGCAAAAGTAGCGCCGTACCGCCGGAACCGGCAACCGAGCCGAGCAGCGAAGCTAAAAAAGCGGTTGAACCCAAGACCAGGAGATCGAACGAGCCAATCAATACCAATACTCCCCAAAATTGCCGGAGAGGATAACAATCTCACCGAATTTTTGAATACACAAAGCAGTCCCTTGGCTCGGGCGATACGTTCGGGTGAACGATATACCGTCTTAGAATTCCCTCTCGTTGCATCCCTACTTTTTCCAGAACGCGCGCGGAAGCTTTATTTTCGACATCGCACACAGCCCAGACGCGGTAAATGAATTCGAGGCGACTCGCCCAGTCAACTATAGCCTTGGCCGCCTCGATTATGTATCCACGGTTCCAGTAGTTGCGGCTGAGGACGTATCCAATATCGGCTGCATGATCACGAACACGGCAAGCGATCATTCCGATAACGCGATCTTCTTGTGATCTCGTGATCGCCCATGAATATTCCTCGCCCGAATCCCATCTAGCGAGCCGCAACTGCAAGAACGGCGCAACTTCGCTTTTGTCTTTATATGGCCGCCAGCTGACGAACCGAGTGACTTCCGCATCTGACGCGTACGAGTCGAAAATATCGTTAGCGTCGAACATGCGTGGGCGGCGGAGAACAAGCCGTTTCGTCGCGATTACCTCAGGCGGCGAATGTAAGGATGTTAATACCACCGTGAAATTGTTACTCGTGACCGTGTTTAGAAAATATCCATTGTCGGAAATTTGGCTTCACCCCGCATGCAATCCCATAAGTAAACGGCGAGGCCGAGATCGCCAGTCCACAATGAATAACGAAGTTGCCCATATTGTTTCGCATGGCACTCGTATTGTCTGATCGCATGCATGGCGAATGCGCGGGCCCGCTCGAGCCACATCGGCTTTCTTGTTCTTTGGTAGAGTTTCAAAAAGGCATAGCCATTTCCAGCTGTACCGTGGCAAAGATTTGAACCTTTGACCAGCGGGCCGGCTTTCCACGTGAGTTCGCCGCCCTGGATCAATAAGCGATCAAGTGAGGTATTTACGCCGTGCGGGAAGTCGGCAATGCAATTGATTATGCCCGGTGCCCCATGACAATGTTGGACCAGGTATCTTGTGCCGCCCAAACCAGCAGGCCAATTGGCGTAGACTGGGTCAACACTCGCAGTGCGCACGAGAGTTTCCGCGGTGCGGGATGTTACAAGAGAAAAAATTTGCTGGTCAAGAAAATCACGTCCTTTTGCAATTGCAAAAACGTTAGCTGCCAGACCATGACCGGCTCCAAGATAAATGCTTGATCGGCCATACAGGTCCTGGGTCCAGACGTAGCAGTCATGCTCGCTATTCTTTTCCAGCTCGCCCACGAGCTGTCGAACACTTTGCAAATAGGCTTCTTTCCAGCGCCTATTCCCAGTGAATTCATACATAAACAAAGCGGCCAGCATCGTTCCCGGGGCACCCCACATGAATTCTCTCGTTGGATTATTCTCGTTTGCTAAGACGGCTCGATGAATTGCGTCAGCGATAACATCAGTCGGAAAGAGACGCCAGTGAACTAGTAGGATGCCAACGTCGCCC
>VBKX01000069.1:0-2868 GCA_005879435.1 Deltaproteobacteria bacterium | reverse complement strand
CGTCCCAGTCTTCCTCGATCAGTGCTTCATGTCTGGCTTCTTCGTACATACGCGGCTCCCGACGTTAGCGGGTGGCATGGCGCAAAAGATTGGCGCCTTCGGTTCTCAAACGGTACGGCCAGGTGTCTTCTTCCCATTCCGTTTTCTTAGGATCGAGTGAGTGTGTGCAGCGGGCACCGTAGGCGATAAAGTAAACGCAGTGGGCAAATGTAGATTGTCGTTCCAGCTTGGAGAAGGGCCGTCCTCGGGCTTCTTCGTAATCTGCGACATAAGCGTGAATGTCGTCAGCTGTCGGAATTCGCTGAACACGTTCGAGTGACCAATCCGCGGTAAAGCCGTGCGCGGAAAGACCGACCAACTCTGTCTCCGTCCGTAGCGCCAACGAGTCCCAGTCATAAGTCGCAACGATCTTTCTATTCTCGAAGCGCAAGTGTTCGACTCTCCAATCCGCATGGCCGAGCGAAGGCGGTCCATCATGAGCTTCAGCTTGGCACGCGCGGCGCGCGAAAGCGTCGATCCATTCTGCGCCTCCGGCGGTCTTTTCAAAATCGACCAATTTGCTGTGCGGCTGCGGGTAGAGCGAATTGCCTCGTTGGAAATGTTTTAAGCAGGAGACATCGCCCTTAAAGGATCGGAGCAGTTCGAGCAACTCAGCGAGTCCTGCGGCGATCGTCTTCCGGCACTCCGGTTCAAAGCCGTTTCCGCGATGACCGCGATCCCATAATTCTTCAACGGTCGCGAGGCCTCTGGCAAGCGGAGTGGGACCGAGAAGGAGTTTGGGACAAGGGTAGTTTCGATCAGCAAGCGAGGCCATCACCGCGCTAATCGCGCCGAGTGATTCACAATCAAACTTTAGGTCTGGATTTGTTTCGGGCGGCGGGCGAACTTTGATGACGACGTTACGGCCATCTTCAAGCTGCAGACCATGCGTGCTGCCGATGCTCGCGCCGTAAAAGAGGTAGCCGCGAACTCTACTGTCCAGGTGGTGTCGGCAAAACCCCTCAACCATCGTCGCGATCTGCCCGGCATTGTCCGTGCCAAAGCAGTCCAGCTCGACAAACGGCGAGTCCCAAGTCTCGATGTCTTTTCGGATGGTTGCAACGGGATCGAAAACGAGCCGTGTCATGTCACCCTCTTTCTATCGAATTAACTTGAGGGGACGATGGCAGTCTTAGAGAGACAAAAGTACTCGTTATGAAACCAGCAGCTAACCTCCGCCTCATGCGGGTGGCGACGGAGCGAACGCACTGAGTTAGCGTCGCCTCTTTGGAATGCTGCCTTTAACTTGTCATTCAGCTCCGGATCGCGCGCGCCGGAACAGGGGAAAATCATCGTCGGACAAATGAAGCTGGCGGTGAATCCATTCGGTTTACTTTTGACCTTCAGTATTTGGCCCGAATCGGGCGTATCGGAGTCGTTAGAAACCGTAAGCGGTAAAATGAGTCGGCCGCCGGGTCGAAGTGAGTCCAACCAAGTCGCGCGCGGATGTGTGGCGCCGGCGTTGACAAGAATTGCGTCGCTCGGGATCGATTCAATGCTGCCACCGTCGGCCTCGAGCACTTCGACCTGCGAAACATTTTTGAGATTGCTGCGGGCAAGAACCGCAAGTTCTGAATCAACTTCGACAGCGATGAGATGACCGTCGGCTCCGATGACTTCTGCCATGATGGCGCTGTAGTAACCCGTACCGCAGCCGATATGTAGAACCCTATCGCCCGGGTTCAGCTCGAGCGAGTCGATTAGAGTGGCTACAAAGGATGGCTGGCCGTTGTTCAAACTGCGCTTGGCATCAATCGCGACAAGGATATTGTGGTAAAGTTGCTTGGGATCGGCATCTGCAGTGTCTCGGTAGTAGGTGGCTTCGTTGTTGTCGTCAATCCAGTGAGAAGGGTTTAAGATTTGCCACGGTCCAGGCCCGAGGAAATGCTCACGGGGGACTTTGGCGAACGCTCGCACAAGCGCTTCGGATTGAAGATTGGCCACCGCGCGGAGTTCCTCGGCGTAATATTGACGTTTTGCATCCAATTCACTCATTGATCGCCCTGTAGTCGAGAGTCTGATCCGTCGTTATTCAAAGATCCAATCCTGCACATCACAGATCGGTTGGTAGCCGATCTTCTGGTAGATCGAGTTCGAAGTGGGATTGGTTAGATCGGTATAGAGGCAACAAAACTGTTTGCCGGAATCCAGCATCCGTTGTGTCAGAGCGGTGACGCATGCAGTGGCATAGCCTTTGTTTCTCAAGTGCCGCGGTGTGTAGACCCACGAGATTGCAACGCCGTGCGCGGTCTCACGCTCAATAGCTGCCATAGAGACTGCCTCGTCGGTTTCCCAAACAAATATGGACTGGTCCGCGAGTTTTCGTGGTAACTGAGCCTTGAAATAGACGGTCTCATCGTCGATCCGGGCGTCTATGCAGAATTGTTCGCACCAATCTGAAACCAATGCTTGATCGACTTCTTTCGCCGGCTTCAATTGTCCAAACGCATGAACCGGTGGGATCACCTTCTCGCACGCATAGATCCGCTCGCTCATCTTTAAGTGGCAGGAACGTCCTGTTTTACTTGTCCAGTAATTGGCAAATAGTTTCGCTTCAGCCTTGGGACCAAGGACGCCGGGAACCGAGGCTGCTCCTTCCAGCAGGTAGTCAGCGAGAAGTGTCACGGCTGGATGGGGCATGCGGGTCAATAGAATTCGGCGCGGAGGCGCCATAAGCGCGGCGCCGACGATTGTTCCGTTTCCCTCCACAGTCAAAAAATAGGGAGAACCCTTCAACTGCCTCCGCTGGGATCCGAAAAGCGTCGCTATCCCCAGAATAACATTGTTCTCCGCCTCCGCCCTTTCAAACCAGGCCTTTGCTCGTGCGAG
>VBKX01000068.1 GCA_005879435.1 Deltaproteobacteria bacterium | reverse complement strand
TGCTTGGTAATCCTCTCGGCTTTGTTCTATCTGCCCTTGAACCCGGTGGCGTTCTTGCTCGCTTTTCTGAGCCGCGAGGAGTTGCAGCCGCTTAGGATATTTGGCATGCAATTGCCGGGAACTTTTACGCACTTGGCTTTTCACGTCTCGCTCGGCGCTACGGGGTACAGTCTTTACCATAGGGCGCTTAGACGCGAACTGCTGCCGTGAGCAAGGGCATGGAAATCCTCGAGAACAAACTTGCCGATCTGCTGGGCTGGGAGCGCCGCAAACGGCGCGAGCAGACGCTCGTCGCGGTATCCTGCTACGCCATCGCACTGGCGATCTTTGTTTTTCCGCTGCACGACTACCTGCCCAGGGACTGGCTGCGCTGGGTGACTCCCGCCGTGTTGTTTGCCGGGCTCGCGCCATGGTTTTTCTATCGCGCGCGTTGGCGCGGCGCAGACGCGGCGCGGGCGCTGGTTCGCTTGGACAAGACGCTTAAGCTCGACGAGCTCGCGGTCACTGCTTGGGAGTTATCCGGGCGGCCAGAGACCGAACCCGCCTCGCTCTTCGTCTTGAAACAAGCTCAAGAAAAACTTCGTGCGGTTGAGCCGCGCGCATTATTGCCGCGACGTTGGAGCTGGCCGGCGTATGTCGCGGCGCCTTTATTTGCGCTCTGGTTCGCGCTCGTCTGGCTCGGTGTCGATCGGCAGAATTTTGATCAAGGGCGGCATTTGGGACCGCCAACTTTGGCGCATAAGCTTCGCGACTTTTCCCGCGACCTCCAAGACAAGGCCAGGGATCAAGGATTGCCCGACACGTTAAAGTTGAGCCAGGAACTCGAGAAAACCGCCAAGAAGAATATCGAAGCCAAAACCGCCGACGAGTCGTTTAAGAAGGAATTGGCCGGAGCCGCCAAAAAATTCGAAGCGGCGGCCAAGTCGGGTGCGGAAAAAAATTCCTTCTCGACGGCTGAAAGCGAACAAAGCCTCAAGGATCTGAAAGCCGAGGTGGAGGCGATGCGTGACTTGCTGCAGCTCCCCGACGGAGTCAAAGGAACTCAGGAGTTGGGGCAGCGCTGGACGGAAAGGTTAGCGGACTTGCCGCAGCTCAAACGGCAATTCGATAAAGCCTCGCGCGACGGCCGAAGCCCGGGTCAGAACGAGGTTAAATCGTTTCTCGACCAGCTGGACCGACAGGTCAGCGGGGAGATGGACCGCCGGTCGCTCATCGATGCGCAACAATACCTCGAACAGATGATGCGGCAAGGGCAGGGCGAGAAGGGTGAGAATTACGCCCGCAGCGGCGCAAAAGGCGAACCAGACCTGACCGACGACGGCGCCAAGGAAAAAACGCATAGCAACTTGCCGGGCAAGGAACCGGGAAAACGAGATGACGATTTCCGTTCGCTGCCGGAGTTTCGCGGCGGTGCATCGACTCAAGTCAAAGGCTTGCTCGGCGAGGGAGACAGCAGCGCTTTGATGCTCAAAGGCAAACCGACGCCGGGTAAGAGCGGCTTGTCGCAGGCGGAGATCGTCGCATCCTACCGTCGGCAAGCGGAGCAAGATCTCAATTCCGAGCGCGTGCCGGAAGGGCTCAAAGAGACCATTAAAAATTATTTCATGTCGTTGGAGGAAGCGAAGAAGTGAATAGCTGGAAAAAAATTGGAGTGCTGGGCGCCGTCAATACTCCACCACTCCATTATTCCATCACTCCAATCAGCTCTTGGGAGTCGCAACATGCAATCCGTAACGGAAATTGAACAGCGCATCGTCAGCGCTCGACGCACTTTTGATGAGCTGCGCGCCGAAATGGCGCGGGTTATCGTCGGCCACGAAGAATTGATCGAACATGTTTTCATCGCCCTCGTCTGCGGCGGCCATTGCTTGCTCGAGGGCGTGCCCGGGTTGGGCAAAACGCTGATGGTGCGCAGCCTGGGCGAGTGTCTGAGCTTAAGCTTTTCGCGTATTCAGTTCACTCCCGATCTGATGCCCGCGGATATCACCGGCACGAACATGCTCACCGACGACCCTTCGGGTCGCAAAATTTTCGAGTTCCAGAGCGGCCCGGTGTTCGCCCACATCGTCCTCGCCGATGAAATCAATCGCGCCACGCCGAAGACGCAATCGGCGCTATTGGAAGCGATGCAGGAGCAGAGTGTCACGGTGGGCGGCAAGGTCCATCGTTTGGATAATCCGCTCATGGTGTTGGCGACGCAGAATCCCATCGAAATGGAGGGCACCTATCCGCTCCCCGAAGCGCAAGTAGACCGGTTTTTCTTCAAGTTACTGCTGCAGTTTCCCAGCCGCGCAGAGCTGGGGAGGATCGCCGATCTCACCACTGCGGCGCCGCAATCGGCGCTGCGCGAGGTGCTGGATGATACGGGAATTCTGCAAATGCGCCAATGGGTCAGAGAGGTTCCGCTCGCCGAGGTGGTGAAAGACTACGCGGTGCGCTTGATCATGAGCACGCACCCTCAGCAAAAACAGGGCAACGGCTCGGGCGGCTTGGCGCAGCGTTTTGTGCTCTACGGCTCGAGCCCGCGTGGACTGCAGAGCTTGATCTTGGCCGCCAAAGCGCGCGCGCTTCTGGCCGGTCGGCCCAATGTTTCCTTCGAAGATATTCGTAGTCTGCTGCTGCCAAGCTTGCGCCATCGCTTGATTCTCAACCTCGAAGCCGACGCCGAAGGCATCACCGCCGAAAAAATATTGACCGAAGTGGCCGGGCAAGTTGCCGAGGTGGAATAGGAGCAGAAATGGGTTTCGGGTTCACACCGGCGTGGGTCAGCGATTTATATCCACGGATCTTTCGAAGTGCGTTGGGAAAGATCCCTCGGTATGCTCGGAATGACAACTCGGGCCGTTCCAATGCCGAGGGCAGCAAAGCCTTAGCTGAACAATTTGCGGCAGGCCAACCCGAGCCCCGAGACCCTAAACCCGAAACCTTCTTCGACACCGACTTCCTGCGCAAGCTCGAACGGCTTCATCTCGTCGCCAAACGCCTGAGTTGGGCCGGCGCCAAGGGCGAGCATGCCGCTTCGCGCAAAGGCTTCAGTTTGGAATTCTCGGATTACCGCCGTTATCAGCACGGCGATGATTTACGCTACGTCGACTGGAATATCTACCGGCGTCTGGAGCGGTTGCTCTTGAAGGTGTTCACGGCTGAGGAAGAAATGAACATTTATCTGCTGATTGACACCAGCCGATCGATGGCCGAGGGTGCGCCGGCGAAGATCGACTACGCCAAAAAGGTCGCCGCGGCGTTGGGCTATATCGGTCTCAAAAACCTTGATCGCGTCGGCGGTGCGTCCTTTTCGACGCACCTGCAAGCGCCGTTGACGCTCGGGCGAGGAAGAAAACAGGTGCTCAGCTTGTTTCGTTTCCTCGGCAAACTTTCGTGCAGCGGCGAGACTAATCTGCGCGCGGCGATTCATTCATTTACAAAATTGTTTCCTCATCCCGGTTTCGTGATCATCGTCAGCGATTTGTTCGATCCCGCCGGTTGGCGCGCGGCATTGGAAGAATTGACCGCCAAAAAATACCAGTTGCTGGTTATCCACGTGGTCGAGGAACGCGAGACCCAGCCGAAGCCGTGGGGCGACATCGCGTTGGTCGATGTCGAAGGCGGCCGCGAACGCAAGTTTTTTCTCGACGCAGATTTAGTGCGGCACTTTCAGACGGAACTGGACCGTTACTGCAAGGAAATTGAAGCGGTTTGCGCGAGCCGGAG
>VBKX01000477.1 GCA_005879435.1 Deltaproteobacteria bacterium | reverse complement strand
GTTTGTCAGCGCTCACAACACCTTGGGCAATATCCTGGCCGACAACGGGGCGCTGGATGAAGCCATTGAACATTTTCACGAAGGCCTAAAGATAGATCCGAAATCTGCCATGACGCACTATAATCTAGCGCGGGCGTTGGCCAAGCGAGGGGATATCGAAGAGGCACTAGCGCAATATCGAACTGCGCTGCAGATCAACCCCGCTGATCCCGACATTCACAATAATTTAGGTCTTTTGCTGGCGCGTCGAGGCAGCATAGACGAAGCGGCACAGCAGTTCGCTGAAGCCACGCGCGTCAATCCGGGCTATGCAAAGGCTTATTTCAACCTGGGCAAAGTATTGGCTCAGCAGGATCGTCTTGATGATGCGGTTCAAAACTTTAAACGGGCTCTTCGCATTCAACCCGAGGTCGCTGAAATTCATGAGAACTTGGCGCGAGCTCTTGCGCGTCAAGGAAAGCAGAAAGGAGGGTAGCGTTGGCCGTTAGAATTTTCGTTTAGTCATGTCTCTATAGAACTCGGGCAAGCTTGAGATCCGGCGTAGCTGGCTCCAGCCAAGTCCGCGATAGTGCGCATTGCCAAATAGATTCGCTTAATCAACCTATCGAACAAACTGATCCCGTAGTGCTCACAGAAATGTTTCGCATTGATTCAAAAGGACGGTGGGGATAAACGTCACGCAGGTCGCTATCGCTATAACCGCTGGTTCGAACCACTCTGTCCCGCGTTTTTCTGGAACGCTTTCGCTGAGTTTGCTTGACTTGCGACTTCTTCTGAGATTATTGGTCTTCATTCGAGGTTCTTAGGCGAGACGATGCCATATAGCAGCCTGTCAGAATTCATTCAAGTTTTAGAACGCGCCGGTGAGCTCAAGCGCGTACCCCATCCCGTCAAAGCGGAACTGGAAATCAGCGAGATCGCCGACCGGGTGATGAAAAGCGGCGGTCCGGCGCTGCTTTTTGAGAACGTCGTCGGACGGCAAATTCCGGTGTTGATCAATGCCTTCGGCTCGGCAAAGCGCATGGCGATGGCACTCGGGGTAACCGATATCGAAGACATCGCCCGAGACATCGCCAAGCTCATCCAAACCAAACCGCCAAAATCTTTCAAAGATAAGCTTCACTTGCTCAAAGATTTGATCAAGCTCGCCGGCGTTCCACCCAAAGTCGTCCATGACGGTGCATGCCGGGAAGTCATTCACAGGGAACCGGATTTGAATATCTTGCCGGTTCTCACATGTTGGCCCGGCGACGCCGGACCGTTCATTACGTTACCGATGGTTTTCTCAAAAGATCCCGGCAAAGGCACGAGGAACGTCGGTCTATACCGCATGCAGGTGTTCGACGCGCGCACCACGGGCATGCACTGGCACCTCCATAAGGTCGGCGCGCGCCACTACCAACATCAAAAAGAACAAAGCGGCAAACTGGAATTGGCGGTTTGCCTTGGCGGTGATCCGGCAATGATTTATGCAGCTACGGCTCCATTACCGGACCAGATCGATGAAATTCTTTTTACCGGTTATTTACGCAAAAAAGGCGTCGAACTCGTCAAAGGCCTCACGGTCGACGTCGAGTTTCCGGCAAATTCGGATATCGTCATCGAAGGCTACGTCGATCCGTCGGAGCCGCTGCGCTGCGAGGGGCCGTTCGGCGACCACACCGGTTTTTATTCACTGGCGGACGATTACCCGGCATTTCACGTCACCTGCATCACGCATCGCAAGAATCCAATCTATCCGACCACGATCGTCGGCCGTCCGCCGATGGAAGATGTTTACTTAGGTAAGGCGACCGAGCGACTGTTCCTACCGCTAGTACGCGTAACCTTGCCCGAAATCGTCGATATGAATCTGCCGCCGCACGGCGTTTTCCACAATCTAGCGATCATAGCGATCAAGAAAGAATATCCGGCCCAGGCGCGCAAGGTCATGCACGCTCTGTGGGGCTTGGGCCAGATGATGTTTACCAAGATATTGATCGTCGTCGATCACGACGTCAACGTCCACGATCTTTCCGAGGTGACCTGGATTGTGGGCAATCACATCGATCCGAAACGGGATGCTGTATTTGTCGAGGGACCGGTGGACGTGCTCGATCACGCCGCGCCCCGTTTGGGATACGGCTCGAAGGTTGGTATTGACGCGACCCGCAAATGGCGCAGCGAGGGCTTCGAGCGCGAGTGGCCGGATGCGATAGTGATGGATGACAAGACAAAAAAATACATCGACTCAATCTGGGATAAGCTCGGACTATGAGCAATCAACCGCACCCTCAATCCAAAACCTGCGCTGAGCAAAGCCGAAGGATCCAAAATCTGAAATCAAAAATTATTGATTACGGACGACTCGTTCGCTTCTCCCACACCGTGTTCGCATTGCCATTCGCCATGTCGTCGGTAGCGCTGGCTTGGCCCAAACATCCGGTAACGCTGCGCGCGCTTTTTTGGATCTTGGTGGCGATGGTCGGTGCACGAAGCGCCGCCATGGGATTTAACCGTCTGGCGGACCGAAGGTTCGATGCGCTCAACCCCCGCACCAAAGAATGGGAACTACCCCAGGGAAAAGTAAAAATCTGGGAAGCGGTCGCTCTCACTTGTGCAGCGGCGCTGATCTTCATGGCGGCGGCTTACGAGCTCAATTGGATATGCTTTGCCCTTTCGCCCGTGGCTCTAGCGATCGTATTCTTTTATTCGCTGACCAAAAGGTTCACGTGGGCGTCACACCTGTTCCTGGGTCTTGCTCTATCCATTGCGCCGGTTGGCGCCTGGCTGGCCGTGGTTGAAACACCCCTCCAATTGACCGATCTATCCGAGCCACGATACTTGGGGCTGGCCGTAGTTTTCTGGCTGGCGGGCTTCGATCTAATTTATTCTCTTCAAGATCGTGAATTCGCCAAGGATTAAATTCCGTGCCGGTCAGATTCGGCGTCGCACGCGCACTGCAGATTTCTACTATTTGTCATCTTTGCACGATCGTTTTTCTTGTCATGGTCGGCCTCAGCGCGCACATGAAAATAATATATTGGATCGGATTGGCAGCCGTCATCGCCGTCCTCATGTGGGAACATCGCATCGTGTCGCCAACCGATTTGTCGCGCATCAATCGCGCCTTCTTTGATTTGAACGCCTACGTGAGCATTGCGTTTATCTTCGCTACCGTTGCCGATATTATTGTCAGTTCCACCGTTTAGTGCGCGGGGCAAGCCAGCCGTCTTCCACCTTGGCGACCTGCCAATGTTTTACCGTAGTAGATCCGCGAACGGGACTGGCAAATCATCCCTCCGTAGAGTTATTGAAATTCGCGTAACGGAGAATTATCCTTATAGCGAAGTAAACGGAGGGAGTTATGAAAACCAAGGCAATATTATGGTTGTTCTCATCGCTCGTTTTGCTGTCCGCCTGTGCGAGTATGAAAGCCGGCAGCGATGTTGCCGCCGGCAGGCGCGCGCTGCTGGCGGGCCAAGATGAAACCGCTCTGGCCTATTTTCAAAGTGCCGCGCAAATAGATCCGAACTATAAGTATGGCAGCGCTTGTCGGCAGGGCATCTGGAGTTACGTCGGCAGAACCGAGTATGCGGTCGGCCGGCTACCTCAGGCCCGGGAGACGCTCCAAAAGGCGCTTGCCGCGAACAAGGATGAAGATATCGCGCGTCTCTATTTAGGTTTGACCCTGGCCCGCAGCGGCGACCGGCAGGCCGGCTTAAAAGAGATCGAGAACGGCATGCGGGGGATCCACGACTGGATCGAGTACATCACTGAAGCTCAGCGATTTTCCTTCGGTCAATTCTGGGATCCGGCGCGCGAGATCCGCACGGCAATCCAGGGTGATCTGGCGATGATCTCCGGCAAAGAATTTGACTGGCAAAGACTCATTTCCGACAGCGAATGGGTCGCCAAGCGAATGGAAGAAGAAGGCGATAAAGCTCGTAATGACGAAACGCGTGATCGAAACCGTGATAGCGAGGGCAACGATAACACCAAGTGAAGTTTTTGCGGAATAGAACTAGCCGGAACTTGGCAAGCGAATTTCGCTATCCGACTTGTGCCCAGCTTACAGTATCCCCGGATTTTCATCCGGGGATACTGTCCGATTTTCATCCCCCGCGCAGCGGCCGTTCGTTTTGGATTCTTGTATTTCTTTGAACATTCTCTTCGTCGTCAATGAGCGCCAGCAGGCGATCGGTATTTTGAATGATATTGTTCTTCTCTTCAGGTCCCTTGGTAATTAAAAAGGCAGATCGACGCATCGACGCATGGATCAGTCCGCGGGTGTCCCAATAAATGAAATTGTGATAGCCGTCCACCATGACCTTATTCGCCAGCGTGATGCCGCCTTTGAGCGATTCCAAACCCTTGTCAATTTGATCCAATCGTAGCTGCGTTAAGCCCAACGCGATCCACGCCAACTCGTCATCTTTATCGACCGCGAGCGCCCGCTGTAGCACGGCGAAGGCGTCTTGATAACGGCCCTTCCGATAGTATGCGCGACCCAAGTAAGTGAGGCTTTTTTTATATGTCGGATCTTGGCTCACGACGTACTCGAGGGCCGTGACGGCCGTGTCCATGTCACCCCCTCGGCCACGCAAAAATTGCTCTATCCCTTCCTCGTAGCGTCCTCCCACGCCAAATCTGGGAACGTAGTGGTTGCACGCGAGGGAAAAGCTAAGCAACCCAATAGCGAAAATAGAAATGAACCAGCGAAAGATTCTTCCTTTCTCAGACATAACTATCCTCTTGATCGCAAATGATGAGTTCGCATTCACGCAAAATATGTAACAGCAAGAACCGTACAAAGCAATGGAAGGCGGCTTTGGGGTTGTTCAATTCGCAATTGAAACCGCCCATTAAAAATTGCCAAAAAAAAGGGGAGCCAAACGGCTCCCCTTTTTAGAGATA
>VBKX01000476.1:263-3565 GCA_005879435.1 Deltaproteobacteria bacterium | reverse complement strand
AGGGTAACTTTTAAGCGGCAATAGAGTCAGCGGTTTTCCGATGCGAATCCTCGTTGTAGAAGATGACAAAAAAATTGCCTCGTTTGTGGTCAAAGGACTGGGGCAAGCGGGGTATGCCGTCGATCATGCCGTGGACGGAGAACAAGGGTTCAAGCAGGCGCTCGCGGTCGAGTACGATGCGGCGATTGTCGACATCATGTTGCCGGAGCTCGATGGCCTCAGCATGATCGCCCGTCTTCGGGAACAAAAGATTCTGACGCCGGTCATCGTGTTGAGCGCCAAACGGTCCGTCGACGATCGCGTTAAAGGACTGCAATCGGGCGGTGATGATTACTTGACCAAACCGTTTTCGTTTGTCGAGCTGCTGGCGCGGGTTCAGGCGTTGATACGGCGAAGCCATCACACGCCCGAGCTTTCGGAGCTACGTCTGGGTGATCTCTCGCTGCATTTAATTACCCGTGAGGTCACGCGCGCAGGGCAGAAAATCGAGCTCCAACCGAGGGAATACGCGCTGTTGGAATATCTCCTGCGCAATGCCGGCAAGGTCGTTTCTAAAACGATGATTATCGAGCATGTCTGGGGCTACGATTTTGATCCGATGACGAATATTGTGGATGTGCTGATTTCACGGTTGCGCAACAAGGTCGATCGAAATTTCGACGCCAAGCTGATTCATACGCATAGAGGAGTCGGGTATGCGCTCAGGATCTCGTAATCGAATAGAAAAAAGCCTCGCGCTTCGTCTGACGGTATGGTATGCGGCGAGCTTCCTCGTTATCACTGTGGCGCTGTCGATCATTTCGTATGTTTATCTTTTCTCTGCGGTGCGCGACAATCGAAAAATTATTCAGTCTAGGATCAAACAATTCACCGCGATTGCGCACGATCAGGGCGTCGACGCCATCGGTCGTTCAGGTAACATCAAATACTCCAAGAGCGTTCGCAAGGCGGTGGTGATCCGCGTGGTTGATGCTCATGGCGACGTCAGTTTTCAGAGCAACCCGGAAATCTGGACAGAATTCCAATCCGCCTATCGAACCGGATCCACCGTTGGGGCTTGGCAGTATGTGCCATCATCCCAGGACAGAGATGTGCTCGAGTTGATGACGGTGCGCTTGCCGGGGGAGTATTTGCTCCAAGTTGGAAAGGAGATCCAGGATCGAAAAGAGATTTTAGAACATTACCGCGATACGATGATCGGCGTTACTTCCGGAATGATCCTGATCGGGCTCGCGGGCGGCGCTTTCCTGGCATTTCGCGCGATGCAACCGGTGCGCCACCTTTCACAAGTCATTCAATCAATCGTCCTAACCGGCAACATCAATGCCCGCGTGCCGGAAAGCGGACGCGGCGATGAGTTGGACAATCTGAGCAGACTCTTCAACCAGATGCTTGGTCGCATCGAGGCGCTGATCGTGGGCATGAAAGAAGCGTTGGACAATGTGGCGCACGATCTTCGCACGCCGTTAACCCGGTTGCGCGGAGCGGCCGAGGTAACGCTCCAGGGCAATCCCGATTCCGAGCAGTACCGCGAAGCGCTTGCAAACAGCATCGAAGAATCCGATCGAGTGCTGTCGTTGCTGAATTCTCTTATGGATATCTCGGAAGCCGAGAACGGCACCATGCGTCTGAAACCGGAGAAGCTCAACCTGTCCAAGATGCTCGCCGAGGTAGCCGAACTCTATCAATATGTCGCCGAGGAAAAAAACGTATCCATTTCGGTCGCCGGATCTCCGGACATGGTGATCACCGCGGACGGAAAGCGTATGCGCCAGGTGTTCACGAATCTGTTGGACAACGCGATCAAATACAACTCGAGCGGCGGTCGAGTGATCATCCGAGCGCGCCAAGAACCGACGCGCACGATCGTCACGTTCGAAGATACCGGCATGTCGATCGCGCCGGAAGAAGTCGACAAAATTTGGGACCGGCTTTACCGCGGCGACAAAAGCCGTTCTCAAGCGGGGCTCGGTCTCGGCTTGAGCCTTGTTAAAGCAGTGATTCGCGCCCACCACGGTACGGTCGATGTCGTAAGCGAGACCGGCAAGGGATCGGTTTTTACGCTCTCTCTCCCGCTCAGTCCGCTCGTTTCAACATGAGGTTGCCAACCTTTCAAATCTGTAATCCAGCGGAAGGCGTCCCGTAACGTTGGCGCGTTACTTAGCACTTTCCGCCCGGTAAGTTTGCCATGATCATTAGCGGCGATCATTAGGAGGCTGCGTCCGCGGTTACATGGAGAACTCCACAAACGCGAAAGCGTCTGAAACAAAACCGCGCGGACGGGCGAGCGCGGGACGAAAAGATTGCCGAAATCCGTGCCCCTGAACTTGGCAAGCGCACCGAGGGTCGGTTAGTTTCGCAGGCTTACTGAAGGAAAATCATCGGTGTTGACCGAGGGAGGCTATGTGTGAATGGCATAGGCAGCGACGTCGCTTTTTTGCAACGCTTCGGGCCGTGGGCGCTCGTCACAGGTGCTTCCTCGGGTATTGGCGCCGAGTTTGCGCGGCAACTGGCCGAGCACAAATTCAATCTCGTTCTTGTGGCCCGGCGCAAGCAACGACTCAAAGAATTGGCGCAGCGACTCGAGCGCGCCGCCAAAATTCAAACCAAGGTCATCGCCGTCGACTTAACTCATCCTGATTTTCTTCACGTCATTCTCGCAGAAACGGGTGCCATCGAGGTAGGGCTATTGGTAAATAACGCCGGATTCGGGTTAGCTGGAAAATTTATTGAGCATGAGATGGAAAGAGAATTGGACTTGCTGAACGTCAACTGCCGGGCGCCGCTGTTATTGAGTCACGTCTTCGCGCGACAGATGGCAAGGCGCAAAAAGGGCGGGATCATCATTGTCTCATCTGTAAGCGGTTACCTCGCCACGCCGTATGAAGCAACCTATGCGGCGAGTAAGGTCTATGAACTCTTTCTGGCCGAGTCGCTGAGGTACGAGCTCAGAAACGACGGCATCGATGTCTTGGCGCTCTGTCCTGGCTCGACGGACACGGAATTCCACGATTTGGCCGGATCACCCGCAGTCGCGGCGATGGCGGTAGAACCCGTCGTCCGCGAGGCCTTACGTAAACTCGGGAAAAATGCGATAACCATTCCGGGTTGGCATAACCGAATGTTGGTCGGTCTACTTAAATTCACGCCGCGTCGCTTACATACGTTCTTTGCCGGAAGAGTGATGCGAAAACTCATCACTCGATGACCTGATTGCCATGCAATATGGATGGTATCGCGGCTGCCGACAGTCATTGCTGCAACCGGTTCGAAGGCGAATTTTTGTCTTCATCCGCGCTTGG
>VBKX01000476.1:0-200 GCA_005879435.1 Deltaproteobacteria bacterium | reverse complement strand
GCGGGGATTTTCCGATTCCGCATGCAAACAACTACAGCCTCGCGGCACTGCACCTCTGCTTGAATGTCTTTCAACTATTTATTCTGCCGCTCTGTCTCCTGCCGAGGACCGTGTGGTGGGGTCTGTGCATCATTCCCATTGCCGCCATGAACAACCCCTTCTGGGCGCTCATCCATGAAGCGATTCATGACCTACTGAGT
>VBKX01000479.1 GCA_005879435.1 Deltaproteobacteria bacterium | reverse complement strand
CGAAAGAGCTGAGAGTGCATGTGTCCTGAACAGAACAACTGTCGTCTGAATCGATAAAGGAGGCCGAAGCGCTATCTTTGAGCACCTTGCGGAAATACCTGTGCAAACCCCACAACCTTGACGGTAATATCGAACTGGCCGTCTTCGCGAACGGCCAAAGGCGGGGAGGGTTTATAGTCGAAGCGCGCAGTTTGGCCAGACGGAATCTCCCGATTTAAGACGTGGTAACGGGCCATTCCAGGGTCGTCCTTGCCAGGGTGAGTTTCGTTCTTCCAGCGCCAGGAATAAATGATTTGCAGTTGAAGATCGCGCAGTGTTTGTTTCGAATTGTTAACAACCTCGCCGGAAACTTCGCCACCTTCGGAACTCATCACGTTGCGCAGGCTCGCGACTTGACCGACATCTTCCTGGGACAGCAAAGTCGCGCCGGTACCTTTCTGCGGTTTTTGTCTCGCTTCCTCTTGTGCTCTCCCCTTGGATTCTTCAACTTTTCTGGAAGCCTCTTGCGTTCCCTTTTCGGCCTTAGGCTGCTGTGGTTTCTGGTCCTTCGCTATTTTCTTTTCCTCTTCGCTTCTTCTCGTTTTCTCCTGCAATCGCTTTCTGACTTCTTCCATGCGTAATGTAACTTCTTCCTCTCTTTTGCCCTCTTCCACAGATTTCGGCCGGCTGATCTCTTCCAATCGCTTTCTGCGCTGCTGTTCATCAGTGTATCGAGCGGCCATTCTTTTCACCGTGGACAAAACAAATTCGTCTGCCCCGCCCGCCTTGAGTTGCCTCAATGCAGCCTCGTTGAGTTCAAAACCAACTCCACGTTGTTCAACCAACTGAGCGATTCGGGCCGAACTGACGCCGTTTTTCAGCAAAACGCTAATCTGATTTAGTGTTAGCGCCGGCCGATCCTGGGCAAATCCAAACGAAGCGAATAGGGTCACAAACAATACGGTTCTAAGAATATGCCACTGGTTCGCATAGATTAGTCGGGAACGAAAACCGTCGCGGCCCAATCGTCTCAGGCTAACCGAATCGTTCTCAATGATTTTTTTCACGTCTCAGACCGGCACCGAACCAGTTTTCGTCGTTATTTTTGGATCATCTTGGATTTCTTTGGGACCTCAGGCATACGAAAGGCTCGTCGCGATACTCTGATACTGACCCGTTTTGAAACCAATTAGATCCAATGCCACACTATCGTATCACCGAACACATCGGCCGGGTCAATACATTTGTCACTCATTTGTATCTCTCCGACAGTATGCTGCGACAATTGGCATCAAGCGTGGTCGTCATAGCTTGGCCCTTATAAGACATCTCAGAATCGTTGTCACCTGCTTTTCCAGCGCGCCAGCATTCGCGCCAGCATTCGGGTCAGGTCTACTAACGATGCAGCGGAAAGATCGTCGGTGTAACCGACGCGCAAATTTTCAACCCCAACAATTGTTTTAGATCGACTGGAAGGCGACGAGTACAAATTGTGCTGATCATCGCCCGTGAGTGTTCTGCAGTCATTGCGGATCTGTCCTGCAAGACAGAAGGTAGCTTGCTCTTAGGGCTTTTCCGCTGCCATCAGGCTCAGGTCGGCGGCGGGGCAGATTTCTCTCGGCTTGATAAAACCAACGTCCTTGAACGTCGCTAGGTGCTCTTCGACCGTCATGAAATGGGCCGCTCGATGACCGGAGGGCGAAGAAGAATTGACGTGATCGCAAATCAAAATACTTCCGCCGGGAACGAGCAGGCTGTAAAGCTGCTCGTAAAGCTTCGGGATGCGGCTCGCATGGCGGAGCTCGTGCACGGCCTGCAGCGAGACGACTAGATCGAAGCCGGCCGGAACCGCCACGGTCCAATCGTCCTTTTTGAAATCCAGCTGAATAAAAACCGTCCGGTCTTTGAACCTCGCCAGGCGACTCCGGCTAAGCTCCAGCATCTGCGGCGAGAAGTCGATGAGCGTGTAGCGCGCGCTCTGACAGTTTTGCAGCAAGGCTTCAGCCAGAAATCCCGGTCCGCATCCCAGCTCGAAGACCGACAAAGAGGCCTTCTTGATCCGCGCGGCTTCAGCGGCAAAGACCTTGAACAATTGCTGCCGTTCCGGCCGGTATCTGATAATGCTGTCGGTCCATTGCTTCACATAGGCCGGATCGAAGAAATCATGGTCGCTCGGCACTTCTTTCAAACTCATCGATGCCACTTTAGTTCTCGTCCGCC
Source organism: Deltaproteobacteria bacterium (assembly GCA_005879435.1). GTDB lineage: Bacteria > Desulfobacterota > Binatia > UBA9968 > UBA9968 > DP-20. The sequence goes on along the minus strand of VBKX01000479.1, from coordinate 2,874 downwards.
GCGGATGCAACAAATCCGCTGGCGCGCCGCGGGATTCAGGGCAGCGAACTCTTTGCCGAGGGATTAGGTCTCCCTGGATTTCCACGGCTCAGTTTTTCCAGAATATTTCCATGTACTGTTTGTTGATCTCGTCGAAGCGCGACATCATCTTGGGATTGACAGGGTGAAGGCGATAGCCGGCGGTCTTTTTTCTCAGCTCCGACTCGACGTCGGGATTGGCCGGGTAGGTGCCGATCACGTTTGCCGTCAAGCTTTGCCCTTCGCGAGATAGCAAAAAATCGACGAAAAGCTTCGCCGCATTGGGATGGCGCGCATGCGCGTAGATGCCGAGCAGATGGGTGGAAGCGGGAATCGGATTTCTGACCGCAACCCACTCGATGGGCGCGCCGGCTTTTTGAATTTTTGCGAAAGTTTCCAGATAAGTATTCGCGAGCACGGGAAACTCGCCGGCGGCGAGTAACTGGGTCAAGAGATTCTTGTTCTCGCGCATATAAAGATCCTTCGCCGCGAGCTTCTTCATGAACGCGATACCTTCCGCTTCGCCCATGATTTCCAGCATCACCGCCATCCATGAGCTATCGCGATAATCCATGGCGATCTGCTTGGGGCGCCAGCGCGGGTGCAGCAAGTCTTCGTAGTTCTTCGGCGCGATGTCCGGCGCAACCAATTTCGTGTTGTAGGCCATGCCCTGAACGCCAAGGTACAAAATGTTCCAATAGCCGTCGGCGTCTTTTAAGTCGGCCGGAAACCTGAAGCGTTCCGGCGAGTCGTATTTCATGATCAGTTTACCGCGCGTCAGCTCATTCCAAATCGTGAACGTCGCGCTGATGACATCGGCCTGATGCTGCTGCGTGCGTGCTTCGAGCTGAATCTTGGGCAGAAGCTTCTGGGTGTTCGCCCGGTAAAGCGAGGTGTCGATGAAAGGATATTTTTTCTTGAATTCCGCCAGCAATGCTGTGGCATTCTCCGTCAGCATGCTCACGTACGCGACCAGCTTGCCTTCCTTCTTCGCCGCTTCGACGATCTTCGGGTCAGCCGCGCCGCTAGGGCTCGCCGCCGCGAACACGGTTAGGATAACTGCGCCAACGGTTAGTCTTGATGTTCTTCGATGAATCATTTGGCTCCCTCCGCCGATTGGCGGTGACGCCTGCTACGATATCCAGCCAGGTTGGCAACGGCAAGTTGAAAATTTACGGAGCGCATCGGACCTACGCGGTCACCGCTGCGAAATAATTCCTTTGTCTACCGATCCCCCTTTGGGCTATAGAAATGAATACTTAGCCGAAGCCTCGGATGACTTCTTGGGAGGGGCACGATGAAAATCTCTATCTACAAATCGCCGCTGGTTATCGCAACCTTGCTGTTCATCATATCGAGCGTTCCGGCGGCTCATTCGGAAAATATTCAGGTTAATTTCGGCGTCACTTTTCGCAACGCGCGATTGATACCGTTGTGGATCGCCGACGAAGAGGGTTTTTTCAAGAAACAAGGGCTGGACGTCAAGCAGGTCAATATCAGCGGCGGCACTCAAGGCGCGCAGATGATGGTCAGCGGCGGGGTCGATGTTTCCTACGACGACCCGATCACGTGCGTCGTCTCCACCGCCGGCGGCGTGCCGGTCAATGTGATCGTCGGCGGCACGCCTTCGCTGGCCTATCTGATTGTCGGCGGTCCGGGCGTCAAAACCTTCGCCGATGTGAAGGGCAAGCGAGTGGGCTCGTCCGGATTGGGCCTGTCCGCTTCGCGCCTGGCGTTGTTGGTCGGCTTGCGCCGTTTCGGCATCGATGCCGACAAGGGTCAAGCGACTATTGTCGCTGCGGGCCAGGAGCCGGAACGGATCGCCGGGCTGAGCACCGGCGCCATCGCCGCCACCGTGATCTCGCCGGAATATCGTACGAAGCTCGAGCAGCTTGGCGTCAATATGCTCGCCGATCTGCGCACGCTGAATATCCCCTGGGAAACCTCATCGGTCATTACCACGGTAAAGAACGCTCAGACCAAGCGCGACATGTTGGAACGGGTCGTGCGCGCGATCTTGCAGGCCCACGCTTTTATCTTGAACCCGGCCAACCGTGCGCGGGTTATTGAATTGACGACCACCCAATTGGCACTGAAAAGCCAACAGGACGCCGCATCGGTTTACGACGACCTGGTCAAGTTTTACGTTTTCAAAAAACCGTATCCGACCCGTGATGGATTCGCGAACGTAATTGCTGAAGTCGCGAAACAGCTGCCCAAAGCCGCGGCAATCAAGTACGAGGACGTCGTCGATACCAGCATCATCGAGAAACTGGACAAGAGCGGTTTCATCGATGCTCTGTACAAATGATCGGCTCTACGAGCGATTACGCAATCCGGCGAACGCGAAGTCACGGACGCACGTGCTCCCGACCGGCTACACGACGACCGCAAAACGAATCACAGAGGTGAGAATTATACTAGCAAGTTATCGACCGGTCAGTTTCTCGGAGCGGAATTTGCACCTTGCCGGTCGCTTTTCAGATTGTCATGCTTGGCGTTGAGATTATACCGAACCAGCATCGTTGCGCCGTCCCCGTGGCGAGCTTCCTTTAAAATTGAATCCCCGGGACGCATCATCTTGGTCATGACTTCATGAAAAATAGGCAGCCTGTGATGGGAATTCGAGTCGCCTCCCAGCTCTTTGTGGAGATTACCCGATTCCACATCCACGTAAGACTTGCCACTATGTTTCGCCGTGTTCAGAATAACCGTCAGTTTATTACGAAAATCCCATGCGGTGGGTGTCATACTACTTTCCTCCTGGTTGTTTTGGTGAATCCTGTAATCATAACACAGCCCATCTTGGAAGACCACTCAACCCGCAGTTCGAGTTCTTTGTCCGCTAGTGCTAAT
>VBKX01000472.1 GCA_005879435.1 Deltaproteobacteria bacterium | reverse complement strand
TAACCTTTACTTCCTGAGCTGGTTTACCAACATCCGCTATTGCTTAGAGCGCGGCTTTACACGCTATCAAAGCGGCCAGGCCTACTATGAAAACAAATTGCGTCTCGGCAGCCGCCTCACGCGCAACATGATGTATTTCAAACATCGCAATATTCTGGCGCACGGCTTGCTCACGTTTGCTGCTCCTCTGTTCAGCACGGATGAGACATTGAAAAAGTCTGCGTAAAAACATGGCCTTCTACTCTCTATGGATCGGTCTACCTATGCTGTCCGCCTTATTTCAGGCGAGCACTAAAATGCTGGCCACTCAAATGCGACATACGCCTTTCAGCTGGAGTTGGCTCGTGCAAGCCGCGCATTCGCCTTGGGCCGTAGTACTCCTGATGAGCGAGCTGTTGAGTTTTGTTCTTTGGCTGAATGTTTTGACAAATGTGCCCTTGAGCAAGGCCTTCCCGATTACCGCCGTCGCTTATATTGCTATAGAGCTAATGAGCTGGACATTATTCAAAGAACCGGTCATGCCGCTGCAGATTATCGGCAGCGCGCTGATTCTTGCGGGTGTTTGGTTTATAAGTATTGCATCCGAAGAAGTTGAGAGCAGTATAAAGGCTGAAGAGTCCCTGAGTTGATTCTGGTGCAATGACACGAATGTATGAAATCCTCCAAGGTCATCATCGGGACGAAGCACGAATACTGCTTCACAACTGGCTACTCGCGTGGGCTAAGACGCAGAAATTGAGAGGCAACGGCTATCGCGTATCGATTCCACTTCCACGTCCGGGGCATCCTCAACTCATCATCGTTAACCATTCCACAATGAGGTAGAGACAATGGAGCGAGCCAAGGGATCTCGACTGAGTCGGCTGGCGTGTTACGCTGTTTTGGTAAGCGTTACAGTGTGGGGCTCTATAGTTTTAGTGAGGTCGCATTCTTGGGGGCACGATGTGGGAGAGCCCGAGTTAGAGAAACTGCCGCTCTGGAAGCAGTGTTGTGCAGAAGGAGATTGCGTCTCTCAACGCCTGCGGATCATTGAAAAAGAACCAGACAAGAAGGTAGCGGTAGAAATAGAAGGTGTTCAGACATCCGTCGATAAAGAAAAATTCTCGCCCGTTCCCACCAACCGCACCTGGGTTTGCTACGTTAGTCCACGCGGGTCGATCAGCAATGAGAATATTCGTTGCATTTTGTATCCCCAGAAAAGCGGAACGACCTAGGAAACCGGCGTGAAGAGCGCCGAAACTACTGTTCAGGTTGTGGAAACGAACGCGACTATCCGCGAATGACGCCACGACCTCTTCGGTATCGTCGGTGCGTCGCCGATCTCCACAAGTTCCCAATCGCTAAACTCAGAACGAAGCAAGCTCTCGACGCTATAGCGCAATACGTTGCTGCAGTTTTTAGGGCGCGGTGATGACGCTGATTGCCGGCTGCCTCGATGCAAAGGTCATCTTTCCAACACTCGTTTATTAAGAGAAGCAACCTATCAGAGTAACGGGAGGCTAAATCGGCTCGCCCGCCAAACCGTCGCACCGACACTAATTTCCCGCGCGCACGAGCGCCAACGGAAATTTGTTGAGGCAGCGCGGGCCGTTTTCTTCGATCGCAAAAAAGTCACCGACGAACAGGCCGCGAGTATGGTTCTGGTCGACGATGTGCATCTGCAAAGTGAACACGTGGCCTGGTTGGTAAACCAGCCTTCCGTCTTGATCGAAAAGAAAGCGGTCCTCGGCGCTCTGCACCCGGTCGAAACCGATCTGCGGCTCGTGGCGCGGATTGGCACCCAGCATGCCTTGGAGAAAGCCGCCGTAAAATTCGCAGCCGGTGCTACGAATAAATTCCATCGCGGTGATCGAATCGTCGCTGCTCTTGCCGGAATAGAGCGTCGGTACCAACCGGCGATAGCCTTCCAGCGCGATATCGAACATCGCCTGGTACTCGGCTGTCGGCTCGCCGGTGAACACCGGCCGGCCGCATTGCGCTTCGTAGCCGTTGTAAAAAATACCCAGCTCGTTGTTGATGATGTCGCGCTCGCCGATGACCCGCTCCACCGGACGGGGCCGCTGATCGTTGATATCGGGATCGAGCATCGAGCAGGAGCCAATTTGAATCATGCCCATCTCGCCGCCCGCCTTGAGCACCGCTTCGTGGACGATGCCGAACACTTCTCCCTCGGTCATGCCAGGTCTCACTCGTTCCTGCATGGCGCTCAGACCGATATCGCCTAGCTCCGCCGACCGTTCGAGAAATTGAATCTCTTCGGCGCTCTTCAGCAGTCGCATGGCGATAAATTCCTTGGTCACGAAGAGAAATTCGGCCTGCGGCAAATTCGCCGTGAAAAAGTCCCAGTGATTCTTCGGAATCGAAGTGTAGGGATCGTATTCGACGATGCCGACGCGGCCCTTGTCGTAGCCGCGTTCCCTCATTTCATTGACGATGCCGTCAAGCACGCTCGGTTTGCCGATGATGATGTTGCCCACTGCCGTGCGCGCCAACATCGCCCCGGCGAGCGAGTGGCCCGGCCGAGTGACCACGGCAGGCTTACCCTCCTTCGGGAAAAAGCAATAGCTCGCCATCTCCGCTTTGCCCATCATGTTTGTGACGTAGCGGAAATTGAACCAGCAACGGCCGTACGCCGCCGAACCGCCGATAATAAGCAGGCAATCGAGATGCAGCTCACGCATCATTTTGCGAATGTTCGCGTAGCGGCGCTCGTACTCCGCGCTAGAGAAGCGCGGATAGGGGAAGCGCTTGTGCATCTGCTCAAGCTGGTCTTCGGACAACAGCATCTAATTTCTCCCGCTCGCCATGCTTTTCCTTTCGGGTTAGCCCGCGTCGCCACCTAAACGCTTGCACAAGGTCAAGTCGACGACATCTTCGACCTTCAGTTGGGCTGCCTTGGGATTGATACCCATTTCCACCATCAGTTTCATGATTGACCGCACTCCGGTAACCGTCGGGCAAATGCTGCGCGGCAGGTCCTCCACCAAGTCGCCGTAGACGGTTTCGGCCTTTTCCGGGGCGCTAATCCTCAGGTTTTTCATCAGCGACTGAATCACCCGGCTTTTATTCGCCGGCGCTGCGATGTATTGGACCGCTTCCACGGTTGCGCGACCCATACGCTCAATCAGCTGCGGATCGTTGCGCAAAGTTTTTCGCATCGTGACCAGGCCGCTGGCTTGAAACGGAATATTGAGTTTTGCCATGTCGACAAGCACAGGAACCCTTTCACTGGTCGCGGCGTTCGCTATGTCAGGTGAGATCACCGTCGCTTGGGTAACGCCGGATTTCACAGCCGCCAAGCGCAAAGGTTCTGCGCCGGTGGGAAGCAGCGTAATATTGTCGCGGCGCGGGTTAATTCCTAGATGTTCCAATGCGACAATTGCCGCGAGCGTGGCCAGCCCCGCCATGCTAGCGCCGATGCCGACCTTTTTACCCTTCAAATCTTCCGCCCGCTTGATGCTCGGATGGGCGACCAGCTGGTATCTGACTTTGTTCTGATTGCCCATGATCATAACCATATCGCCGCCCGCCACCACGGCATTCACGACATGAGTCGGACCAATCAGACCAACCGGAACTTCACCGGCAAGCATGGCCTGCGCGGCTTGAGTAGCGATGATGAAAACCGGCTCCACTTCCACGTTGTGCTTGCGAAAGATCCCTTGTTCCTTGGCAATCCAGGTGGACTCCATGTAGGCATTGATCGCGCCGTAGGCGAAACGGGTCTTGGACAACGGTTCCGCCGCTCCGGCCAACGCGGCAATTCCGGCAAAGATCGCTAGCATCGCGATGTAGATCGTTTTGCGCTTCATCTCACCATCATCCCTTTACGTTCAAGATTCAATGTTCCAGGTTCAAAGTGGAAATTAGAGACCGACATTGAACGTTGAACCTTGAACTTTGAACAAGCTTTTAACCGACGTTATACAGCCGCGCGCAATTGTCCCAGAGAATCTTACGCCGGCTGGCGTCGCTCAGGTCTTTGATTTCGAAAAACTCGTCCAGCGCGTGGGGAAAGTGCGCGTCGATGTGCGGATAGTCCGTGGAGATTAGAATCGTCTCATCGCCGAGCCGTTTGACCACGTCGGTGACTAGATATTCGTCGGGATCGATAGAGATAAAGCATTGATGCAAGAAGTAATCACTCGGCTTGCGCGACAGCGGCACGTCGGCCAACGGACCATGCAACTTAGCCCGCTCATCGAGACGGTAAAGCAACCAGGGCAACCAAGCACAGTTCCCTTCGAGAAATGCCACACGGAGCTTAGGAAACTTTTCCAAAACGCCGCCGGCGCAGAAACTCGCCACCGCCTGAATCAGTTCCACCGGATTGCGCAATGCCAGCGCGACTATATTGGCGTTGGGATGGCCGAAAAACTTATTTGCCACTTGGTCCTGTTTCGGCCGCGCCGGCGGGTGGAAGCAAAGCGCGATGCCGCGCTTTTCGATCTCCGCCCAGAGCGGATCGAAATAACGATCGTGAATCCGCTTGCCGTTTATCGGTTCGGGACAGAGTGACAGCGCGCGAATGCCCAACTCGTCCGTTACTCGGCGCACTTCCGTCACCGCCAGATCGACGTCGTGCAGCGTGATCAACGCCGACGCCTTCAATCGGTCAGGGTTCTCTTTGCAGAAATCCGCGATCCAATCATTCCAAGCCTTGCACAGATCGTTGGCGTACTCCGATTCCAGCATCTCGTCGCAGTGCAGCGGTGACGTGCGAAATAGTACCGCCACGTCCAAACCTTCGCGATCCATCGCCTCGACCTGCGACACAGCGTCGTAATCACGCGCCACGGCGAACTCGTAGCGATCGGCAACCTGTTTTTGGCCATGATCGATGACATCCGTGATCGCGCGCAGCGTCTCGCCCCCGCCCAATTTGAACTCCACCCGGCCGTGTTTACCGTTGCGCCGTCCCTTGGGAATCCGCTCGCCCCACTTGGGATCCATGTACCGCTCATACAGATCGGCGGCATCGTAAACATGCATGTCGCTATCGAAAGCTTTTAGCCCGTTCTTCATGTTTCTCTCCGGTTTATGGAGGTCCGTTCCGGTTATTTCTTTGGCAGCAACAGCTCAGCCAATTTGTCCATCACCGATGGCGGTATTTTTTTGAACCCCGCGATCGTAGCTGCTAGATCTTCACCTGTCATTGGATCGACCTCTTGTTGGGCCGCTTTGGCGTCCGCTAAAAAGGCGGAATCGCGTAGCGTTGCTTGCAAGGCTGTCCGTAAGCTCTGGACTTTATCTTTTGGCGTACCCGGAGGAGCTGAATAGGCCAGCGTAATAGCGTTGAGATCATGAATCCCGACTTCGATCAGCCGCTTCGCTTCTTCGGTTTTGGCGTAATTGATGGCCAACGGTACGTGCGTAAGCTCGGGGATCGATTTCCGGTTGGTTTGCACAACAACGGCCACGTCCCCGGCTTCATATTGTCTGCGCCAACTGCTTTTCAAACCTTGCCAACTCGTGCACTGGCCGGCCAACTCGCCCGCTTCGGCCGCCATGGTAATCTCGGCGGTACCTTTATAGCCTTGAACCAACTGGATGGGCAGTCCCAATGCTGCTTTGAGAATTGATGAAATGTCGTCCGGCCGAGTCCCCGGCACCTGGCCGCCCAGTTTGACGGGTGTCTTTGACGCGAACCATCTTTCCATACTTGTAATACCGCTCGCTTTAGTAAAAGCGCAGAAAAAAGTCTGTTGCACTGGCACGCCGATCCATTCGAACTTCAATGGGTCGAAATCCATGCCCGTGCCGCCCAAGAATTTTTGTAGCGTCAGGCTACCCACCCATACGCCGATGGTTAAGCCGTCAGGTTTGCTGCGGTTGTAAAGGTGGTTCGCCGCGATCAAAGTTCCGGCACCGGTCATGTTCTGAACAACCACGATCGGATTGCCGGGCAGATGACGAGCGATATGACGCGCGTCGATCCGCGTCATCGTATCGAAGCCTCCACCGGGAGGCGCGCCGACGAGAAAGGTTAGCGTCTTGCCTTTGTAGAAGGATTCCTGCGCCGAAACCGGTACGGCGAAAAATAATGACAGCGCGCCAATTGCCAAGCGGTATCTGATTCTTCCCATGACATTACCCCGACAGATTGATCACAGGTAAAACACAGCACAGAATGCCCCGTCAAGCGTGCGCCATGAAGACAGGCTTTATGGTAGGTTTGGACCTATCGGCAATCCAACACTCCACTACT
>VBKX01000474.1 GCA_005879435.1 Deltaproteobacteria bacterium | reverse complement strand
ATATCCGGTTAGCCCCGAACATGATTTTACCGCAATGATATCCTTGGAAAGTCTCGCAGCGGGGACGCGCTATTATTACCGCGCCGAGGTGAAGGGCAAGATGCCGGGGCACATTGCAAGTTTCGTCACGGCGCCGCGTCCCGACGACGACGCCAAAGTGACATTTTGCTTCAGCGCCGATACGCGCGAAAGCTACAAACCATTTATGGTCATGAACGCCGTGCGAGCGCAGCACCCGGATTTTTTCATCCATCTGGGCGACACCATTTACGCCGACCGCAACGGCACGGCGCGACAGTTGAGCGAGTTTTGGGCGAAGTACCGCACCAATCGTGATGACCTTTCGTCGCAATACTGCTTCAACGAGACGAGCGTTTACGTTACCTGGGACGATCACGAAGTGGAAGACAACTATCTGCCGGACAATCCTTTGGCGCCGATCGGCCGCAAGGCTTTTCTGGATTATTGGCCGATTCGTCATCCGAGGGGTGAGCGGGAACGGATTTTCCGATCAGTTCGATGGGGCCGTGGCGTCGAGCTTTTTATCCTCGACGCGCGCCAGTATCGAGACCGGAAAAAAAGTACGATGTTGGGCAAGGCGCAGAAGCAGTGGCTCTTCGATGGGATCGCCAAATCGACCGCGCTTTTCAAGTTCGTCGTGACGAGCGTGCCGATGGCCGGCGGCGGCAGCGATCGCTGGGACGGATATCCAAAGGAGCGGGAGCAAATCCTACGCTACATAAACGACCAGAAACTTCGCGGCGTGTATTTTTTCAGCGGCGATATGCACTATGCGGGGATCACAAAAATCCCCAAGGGCCACGGACTGAAGGATATCACCGCGGGGCCGCTGGCGGCGCCATTAAATCGCATTACCGACGGCACGGCGCGGCGTTTCGAATACTTTCTCGCGGAAAATTTCAACTTCGCAAAAATCACTGTGGATCCAAAGAGCGATCCGACGACTGCCCTGCTCCAATTTATCGATCAGGACAATCAAGTTTTTCATACGGCGAAATTGAGCGCCGGATAGAAATTTCGACGAACCTGGAATACTGCAGCGCCGGAGCGGCGCTTATGTTCGTTTCCTGCGGTGTTCAAGCGCTTCGGGATTGAGCGCGCGCGTCAGCCTGCCCTCCCTATAGTCGAGAATATTGGTCACTGCGTTTTCAGCGAAGCCTGCGAAGCCAGAATCGGTCGGCCAGCCCAGGTGCGGCGTGAGGACGACATTTTCCAACTCCAGCAGCGGATGATTTTGTGCCAGTGGCTCTTCGACGAAAACATCCAGCGCCGCGCCGGCGATCGCATTTTCTTTTAAAATTCGCACCAGCGCTATTTCATCGACGATGGCGCCGCGCGCCGTGTTGACCAGGTAGGCGGATTTTTTCATCAGGCGCAGGCGCGGTTCGTTCAAAAGGTTCTTGCTCTCTTCCGAGAGCTTGAGATGAACCGAGACCACGTCGGCGCTTTTGAGCACGTCCTCCAGAGGCATGAAGGTCGCATCGGATTTCGCCGCGCGCTCGGCGGTTAGCGTTGGGCCCCAGGCAATCACCTTCATGCCGAAGGCGCGGCCGATGACAGCGACCTCGGTGCCGATCTTTCCTAACCCCAAAATCCCCAGTGTTTTACCTTTGAGCACGTAGCCGAGCACGAGGGGCCACTCGCCGTGGCGCATGGCGCGATCGCTCTGAGGAATGCGCCGCATAAGGGCGAGCATCAAACCGAAGGCGAGTTCCGTGGTGCTGTTGCCGCCCGGCGCTAGACTGACGACGATGCCTTGCCGCGTCGCCGCGTCCATATCGACGTGATAGACGTGGTTGCCCGTTTGCGAAATATATTCGAGGTCGGGCAGGGTTCGCAGCAGAGCCGCGGTGAATTTGGTGCGCTCACGGATCGGGATGATCGCTTGCGAGCCACGCAGCGCCTCGGCGAGCGCCGCATCGGACGGCAGCCTCTCGGTGAGAATTTGCACTTCGGCGTCTCCGCGCAATCGTTTGATCGCGGCGGTCGACTCAAAGGCGCGCTGGTAATCGTCTAAGACCGTGACTTTCATTCTCAGATAACGGCGATGCCGGCGATCTCGATCAAATAGTCGGGATGAGCCAGCCCTTTTACGATCACAAGGGTGCTGGTCGGCGGCGTTTTTTTGTATTGCTGACTGCGGACTTCGTTATAACCTTCACGGTATTCGCGGTCGACGATGTAGGTCGTCGACATCACGAGATTGTCGATTGTGCCGCCCGCCGCTTTGAGAACGGCTTTCAGATTGGCAAAGACCTGCTCCGTATGGGCTTTGATATCGCCCTTGCCGACGACGTTGCCGTCTTTATCCGACGCGGTCTGGCCGGCGATAAAGAGCAGCTTGCCCCCGCTGGTTTGGATGCCTTGCGAGTAGCGCGGCCGCGGATCGTTCAAAGTTTTGGGTTGGATGACTTTTCGTGCCATGATTTCCTCCTATGGGTTAGGTCAAATTGGAGTAGTGGAGTGATGGACTATGGGGTCCGGAAAATCCAGCGCTCCATCATCCAAACATCCTCTTACTCCAACTTGAGTTATTTTGCCGGGTATCGTTTCGCCATCTCGTTAAAGAAG
>VBKX01000473.1 GCA_005879435.1 Deltaproteobacteria bacterium | reverse complement strand
AACGTGAGATATGCTACCGGCAATTTCTTGGCGCGTACGGCTTCGACCATTTTCTCCGCTTGATTGGGTGGGACGACTTTGTCTTCCAAGCCTTGGAAGAGAATCATCGGGCAAGACAAGCGGTCAGTGAAGTGAATCGGCGAGCGTGCGATATAAAGATCGCGGTGCTCGGGATAGGGGCCGATCAAGCCGTCGAGATAGCGCGACTCGAACTTGTGGGTGTCTTTGGCTAGCGTTTCGAGATCGCTGATGCCGTAGTGGCTGGCTCCGGCTTTAAAAACATCGCGGAACGTGAGCGCGCAGAGCGTCGTGTAACCGCCGGCGCTGCCGCCGCGGATCGCAAGGCGATTGCCGTCGACTTCGTCCTGCGCGGCGAGATAACGCGCGCCGTTGACGCAGTCATCGACGTCGACGATGCCCCATTGGCCGTTGAGCCGTTCTCGGTAGGCGCGCCCGTAGCCTGAGCTGCCGCCGTAATTCACATCGAGAACGGCGATGCCTCGGCTGGTCCAATATTGAATCGAGTATTTGAGCGACGCCGAGCTCGATGATGTGGGGCCGCCGTGACTCATGACCAACAGCGGCGGTTTTTCGTTTTCCGGCGCGGTATAGTCTTGATTCTGCGGCGGATAAAAATTGCCATGAGCAATAAGGCCACCTTCGGTGGGAAACTCAATGGCTCGGGGAGCGGAGATATATCCGGCGTCAACAGTTGCTTCTCGCGACCGTTGCAGGACTTCAAAACGTTTTGTCGTCAATTCCAATGAAACAATGGACGTCGTATCGGTCGAAGACGCGCCGATGAACAGCACGCGATCACCAGCAGTCTGAACTTGGGAGATCGTGGTGAACGGCACTTCGATGGTCCCCAACGCTCCTGTCGCGGTGTCCAACGTGGCAAGGTAATCACTGCCGTCCTTTGTGTAGGTACAGATAATTTGTTTTTCGGATACAAAGCTAAAAAGCCTCGTGCCGAAGACCCACTGAGGTTGGCCGAACTCGGCGTCCAACGGACAGAGCGGTTCGACTTTGGATTCTTTCAACCGATAGAGATTCCACCAGCCGGTGCGGTCGGACACGAAATAGAGAACTCCGTCTGGCGACCATTCCGGCTGGAAAATCGATTCGTCGACGCCGCCGGCGATATATTCTTTCTCAGTCACAGAGCCGCCGTCGTCAAGCTTGCCGACCCAAAGCTCCGTGCCGTTCCACGGCATGTTGGGATGATTCCAAGTGAGCCACGCCAGTTGAGAGCCGTCGGGACTCAGACGCGGCGATGAATAAAAATCATTTTCGGAAACGATGATTTGTCCGGCATCGCCACCGTTGAGAGCGACGCGAACGATGGAATTGACAGCTTCGCCTGGCCCGGAATGATCCTCGCGTACGCAATAAAAAACATTCCTACGCCGATCGATTTGCCCGTCGGCGTACCGCAAACCAGATCCAGGGGTCAATGGCTTCAGTTCAGAGTCGAGATCCTGGAGATAGAGGCGTTGAATCCCGCCGGCGTGATATCAGTTGTCTTACCGTCGCGTGAGCGACGGACAATGACTTTTCTGCCGCCCTCTTGAGCGCGTCGCTCGATCCAATAGATATCTTCGCCGTCGATGCGGATTTGTTCCAGACCGATTTCGCCGCCAGCGACGAGATCGGCTGTGATCGGCGACTTCCAGGAACCGTAGGGTGAGACGATTGACATCACGAACGTCTTTCTCGCCGAATTAGTCTCTCAACAGTTATCTGCTGGCGGAAACTTTTTCGCTGGCGATCCACGCATTCATCTTCGCTTCGAGTCGATCCAATGGCAGAGCGCCGTCCTTGAGTAACTCGTGGTGGAAGTCGCGAACGTCGAATTTGTCGCCGAGCGCCACCTTCGCGTTGGCTCGGAGCTCGGAGATCTTAAGCTGGCCGATTTTGTATGCAAGCGCTTGACCCGGCCACACGATGTAGCGATCGATTTCAGCGGCGACTTCCAGTTCCTGCTTCACGGTGTTTTCCACCATGAAGTCGATGGCTTTCTGCCGGTCCCAACGCACCAGATCTCGTACATGAGCTGCCCGAACTTCGTATAAGGATCGCCGTAGAGACCCATCTCGTCGCCAAGCGACTCGGCGTAAAGTCCCCAGCCTTCGACAAACGCCGTGTAACCGCCGTAGCGTCGGAAGTTGGGGATGTTCTGTTCCATTGCGAGCGCGATCTGCAGGTGATGTCCGGGCACGCTCTCATGGAGCGATAAGGCCATCATTTCGTACTTTGGTCTGATCTCGGGCTTGAAAGTATTCACGCTGAATATCCCCGCGCGGGAGCCGTCGGCGGCGGGTCCACGGTAAAGTCCGGCGGGACTATCGGGCGCAATATTTGCCGGCACAGGCTCGATGCCGTAGGGCATGCGCGGCAGGGTACGAAAGACTTTCACCAGCAACGGATCTATGCGCCGGCTCAGCGCGCGGTAGGCTTCAAGTACTTCACTCTCAGTTTTGAAGTAAAATTTCGGATCGCGGCGCATAAACTTGGCGAATTCGGCGAAGGAACCTCGAAAGCCCAATTTGTCGATGATCGCCTGCATCTCGGCGCGGATGCGTTTGACCTCTTTTAAGCCGATCTCGTGAATCTCCTGCGGCGTAAGATCGGTGGTGGTGTTATCACGCGTCGCGTAGGCGTACATCGCCGCGCCGTTGGGCAGCTGCCATATGCCGACGTGATCCCATGCCGCCGGCAAGTAGTCGCTAACGATAAATTCTTTTAACTTGCGATACGCCGGAACTACGGCGGTAGCGATCGTCTCTTGCGCAGCCTCGGCGAGACGAGCCTGATCGGACGCCGACAGCCAAGAGGGGAAGTGGGTAAAGGGTTTATAGAGCGGACTCGCTTTCGGATCGCTGACGATTTGATGATCGATCTGGGCCGGAACTCTTTGCAGAACGATCTTGGGATGAATGATTCGTTCTTTGATTCCCAAGCGCATCAGTGCAACGGTCTGTTCGATGCGCACGGGAAGCGCTTTTAGCCGCGCTAGCCAATCTTCGTAGTCTTTGAGGGTTTCGAAGCGTAGATCTTGGGCAAGTTGGTTTAGAGTGTGCACGCCACCGAGTTGATTGAGCGGCAGAAGGTACCAGCGATACTGAAAACCCTCGATCTCATATTCACAATTTCTCTTAAAGAGGTCGAAGTTCAGTTGATCCGCGGGCGCGAGCGCGGCGCGGTCGATCTTCATTAGCTTGGCCAACGTCTCGATATCGTGATCGTGCCGTTTGTAAATCGCGTCCAGACTGATATCGCTCCAAATGTGATTCCAACGCCGGTCCCCCAAGCTGGAAGCCCAGGTTGGATGTTGCTCCATCTGGTAGTTCCACTCGGTGGCGAACAGTTCGTGCAGCGCTTTGGCCGCGTCATTGGCGCGCGAATCCTGAGCGAACACGCCGGCGTAGAACAGAAAATACAAAACGATTGCGCGCGCGGCGCAGAGAACTGATCGTTGCATGGGATTTTTTCGCCCAGGTCTAAATCGCTTAGGCGCCGACCGGAATCCTTAAGAGCTTTCGCGCGTTGCCGTGCATCATCGCTTCGCGCTCCGCCGCGGTGCATTGCATCGTTTGGATTTTCTCAGCGGCCATCCAGTCGCCAAGATCGAACGGGTAGTCGGTGCCGACCATGACGTGCTCCGCGCCGACCATGCGTTTCAAATACTCGATAGTCTCAACGCGATAGACGAGGTTGTCGAAGTAAAGATTTTTTAGATATTTGCTCGGTGGTTGTTTGGCGGGCATGCGTGAGGAGCCGGTGCCGCTGCTGAAACCGTTATCGAACCTGCCGAGATGATAGGGGAAAAACCCGCCGCCGTGAAGCAGCGCGAGCTTTAAATTCGGAAAGCGGTCGAACACGCCGCTGTACATCATGTAACCGACGGAGAGCGTGGTATCGGCTGGATTGCCGCAAACAGTGCGCAGTCCGTAACCACCCATCTTGTCGCCGCCCGCGACCCATTCGGGATGCATGATCATCAGCACGTCCAATTCCTGCGCCTTGGCCCAGAAAGGATCGAAGTCTTTGCTGTCGTAGTATTTTCCGACGACGTTGGAAGCGAGGGTGACGCCGGACATTTTGAGATCGCGAATCGCGTGCTCCAAAACTTTGGCCGCGCGCGGCGGATCTTGCAAAGGCACGGTGGCGACGCCAACGAAGCGGTTGGGATGGCGTTTGACCAGATTCATAATGCCTTCGTTGTAGAGCTTCGACCAGGTTTCGCCTTTGTTGCCGTCGAGCTCGTAGCCGAGGCAGGCGGTATGCACTTCGACCGTGGCGATGCCAACGTTGCCTTTGGTCATAACGTCGAGGCGGTTATTCACTTCCGCCATGCGCGGATCCGGGTTCAGCCGGTTGCCTTTGGGAAATTGGATTTGCAATGGATTGTCTTTGTCTGTCTTCGGCGGAAAGTATTCGACGCCAAGCGCTTTGCCGTTGCGTTTGACCTCATCGATGAGCTCCAGCGGAATGTAATGATGATGAATGTCGATGGCGGATGCCGTGGTGCGGCTCGTCGTCGACGTAGTCGCGCATCCCGCCAATAGGCCGGACGAGACTACCGCGGTCTTTGCGGTGAATCTTAGAAAGTCACGTCGCTGAAACCCGCCCTACGACAGAATAAATTCTCTGATCGCCGCATGCGCGGCGCTCGGGTTGGTCGCTAGATAGTGATGCCCTTCGCCTTTCAAGACGACGAGCTTGGCATGGGGAATCTCTCTTGCCAGATCGTGCGCCGCATCCCAATGAGTTCGGTCGGCGGCACCGTGGTGCTCATCATCGCCGACGAGCACAAGCGTGGGAACTCGGATGTCTTTCAATCGATGCGTGTGGTCATGCGCTTGGCGCGCCAAAATAAAATGTAAATAATTCTCCAACGGCGCGATACCGGACATCCTCACTTGGAGAAAGTTTTCGATCAGCTCCGGATGGGTCGCAACAAATTCTTTGGTCCAGCCGGTTTCGATGGTGTGTTCGCGGATGTAACGTTCAAAGCCTTCACGCACCATATCGCGACACATGGCGAGGGGAATGCCTTGCGCGCCGGGATGAGCGGCGCCGCTGGAGGCGAGGATTAGTTTCTTGACCTTGCGCGGATGATCGAGCGCCAGAAGCTGCGCGACCACGCCGCCCATGGAGTGGCCGCAGACGATGGCTTGCTCGACATCCAAGTGATCGAGCAGCGCAGCGGCGTCGTCGGTGAACATCTTGATCGAATATTTCTGGATCGTTTTACTCGACTTGCCGGTGCCGCGGTAGTCGAAGACGATGACTTTGTGATCGCGGGAGAATTCCGGGATTTGATGAAATTTCCATGCCTGATGATCGAGGCCGGTGACGCTGCAGAATAAAAACGGTGCGCCGTTACCGTGAACTTCGTAGTAAATCTCGGTATCTTTGAGTTTGAGATGGGGCATGTTTTACCAGGGCACGGCATGCCGTGCCCCTACCTCCTTTATTTGGAACTTGCGCCGTAGGTGGCGTACAATTTGTCGATAAAACCGCTGTCTTCGAGTTTGCGCATGAGCCGGTTGTCGATGACATCTTCCGGTTTGACTTCGCCGACCTTGGGATTGCGCGATCTTAAAAGCCGCTGCGCGTTGCGCAGTCCTTCGAGGGACGCGAAGGGTTTTCTATCGACGCCGCGCACGAGATCCAAGTACGCGTCCTCGGCGCCCGACGCGTCGACTTTGAGCCAGCGCGCCAAGGTCTTGAGCACGATGGGCTTGTTTTTCGGCGCCAGAGAAAATACCAAAGCTTCGATCTCACCCTTCAAATAGCTTTCCGCGACATCGGGACGCTGTTGTAACATCGAGTTTGGAACAACCATCGACTGGCCAATCAGCAAGGATTTAAGATCGCTGTAATCGCCCATGACGATCATTCCCTTGTTTTTGAGTTGGCGAGTAAAGACGCCATCGACGGCGGCGGCATCGCACAAACCGCTTTCGACGCACTGCACTTGGACCGCCTGGTCGCCGATGACTTGCAGCCGAATATTGTCCCGCTGCTGATCGAGACCGAGATGCTCCAACCAAAGCAACACGCCCATCCAGCTTGTGCCGCCGATGCTGGTGATGCCGAAAGTTTTGCCGCGTAAATCCTCGGCGCGCTTGATGTTGGGACGGACGACAAGGTCGTAGGTGTTGCGCGTGTTAAAAGCGGCGAGGAGTTTGAATTCATGCCCAGCGGCAACGGCAGCCAGCATGGCGCTGCCGCCGGTGCGGCCGATATGAATGCTGCCGGCCGCTAACCCTGCGACCAGAGTCGGCGCGCCCCGGATGAACACCGGATCGACCTCGATGCCATACTTGGCAAAAAAGCCCTGCTCCTGGGCGAGCCAGAGCGGCACGATCCGCGCCGTGTAGGTGGCATAGCCGACGACATATTTCGACGGCGCTGCTGCGAACGAAGAAGGTACCTGGAGGAATTGCGCCGCGATTAGAACGATCGCGATCGAAACAAGTCTTGCTCCATTCCGCTGTTCCTGTGCGCTCATCGGATTTGGTCTCCAAAAGACGCCGAAGAGTTTTTGTTCGTTTTGCTAGTCCTTAGTTCGTTGCTAAGATCAAAGCGAGATCCTTCGCTGGCGCTCAGGATGACGGCAAGCAGCCGGTCCTGCTGCTTGCCGTCACTTAAAGCTCGCGCCTTGCGCCGCAAAGGCGCGATCGATGAAGCCGCTCTCGTCCAGTTTGCGCATAATGCGGTTGTCGACGACATCTTCGACTCTGAGGTCGCCAATTTTTGGATTTCTCGGTTTTAATAACCGCTGCAGATTGCGCATACCTTCCAAGGAAGCGAAAGGCTTGCGATCGACGCCGCGCAGCATATCGGCGTAGCCTTCCTCCGCGGCCGCCGCATCGACTCGCAGCCGGCGCATGAGAGTTTTGATCACAGCAGGCTTGTTCTTCGGCGCCGTCGCGAAAGCGATTCCTTCGATTTCTCCTTTCAAGTAGCCTTCCGCGATATCCGGGTGCTGTTGCAGGAAAGCGCGTGGTACGATCGTCGATTGGCTGACGAGAGGCTGCTTGAGCTCGCTTGACTCGGCGAGAATGGTCATGCCTTTTTGCTTCAGAACTTTGCTGTAAACGCTGTCTACGAACACGACATCGACCGTGCCTGACTCCAGCGCCTGAGATTGCACGCCTTGGTCGCCTATCGACTGCAAAAGAATCTGATCCCTTTGCGCGTCCAGTCCGAAATATTCGAGCCAGAGCATGGCGCCGATCCAGGTACCGCCGCCCACGCTGTTGATCGCGAGCTTTTTGCCGCGCAGATCTTCGGCTCTTTTAATATTCGGGCGAACGACGACATCATACGAATTGCGGCTCGAAAATGTCGCGAGCATCTTGATTTCATGACCGGCAGCCACCGCGGACAACACCGCAGCGCCGGCGGTTCGGCCGATCTGGATATCTCCCGAAGCCATTCCCGTCACGAGAGTTGCGCCACTG